>NZ_VRVC01000163.1:0-9325 GCF_008040005.1 Methylobacterium sp. WL19 | reverse complement strand
GGGCTGCTCCTCGCCGGGGGCACAGAGGCGCGGGGCCGCCTGAAGGAGTGGTGTGAGCTCGCCGCTGCGGCAGGGATGCGCGCGCCGCCCTGGCTGCTTCCGGCCCTCGCGCCCTACCGGCGCGAGTGGGAAGAGATCATCGACGCGGTCGCGGGCGAGGAGCTCGCCTGGCTGGAAGCGGCCTGTTCCGCCCGAGGCGCCGAGGCGGCGACTCCGGCCCCGGACGGCCCGGAGGAGAGCCCCGCCGAGCGCCACGCCGCCTTCGCCGACTTCCGCCGGCGCGATCCGGCGGGAGCCCGCGCCGAACTGGAGGCTGGGTTCCGCGCCGAGAAGGCGGACATGCGTGAGCGCCTCGTCCACATCCTGGAGATCGGCCTATCGGAGGCGGATTCGCCCTTTCTCGAAACCTGCCTGGACGATCGCGCGGGCGGCGTGCGCGCGGCGGCGAGGAGTCTGTTGCCGCGCCTCACCCAGTCGCTCCTCGCCTCCCGCATGGCGGCGCGGGCGCGAACCGCCCTCGTGGTCGAGAGCAGCGAGAAGCTCCTCGGCGGGACGAAACACACTCTGGTGGTCACGCTGCCGGAGGAATCGCCGACGCTCGCCCGGGACGGGATCGAGCCGAACGCCTACGAGCGGAGGCGCGGCGGCGCGAGGGCCGGTCTGCTCGAGAGCGTCATCGCCGCCGCTCCCCTCCACGCCTTCGCCGAACATCCGCCGAGGCTCTGGATCGAACTGGCCCTGCGCAGCGAATGGCCGATCCAGATCGTCGATGGCCTTCTCACCGCCGCGCGCCGCGAGCGCGACCTCGACTGGGTACGGACGATGGTGTCGGTGCTGGGCGAGGCGGCCGCCGGGCGCCTCACCGGCATCGAGCCGGGCGATGCCCTCCGTGAGACCTGGGCCAGCGCCGTGCGGTCGCTTCCCGCTGCGGAATGGGAGGCGACGGTGACGCAGATGCTCGCCAAGGGGGAGATCGATACGATCCTGACCCTTCTGAGGCAGCCCCCCTCCTCCCTGTCCGAGGCCTTCACGGCGGCCCTCCTCGATTGGCTCGCCTCGGTGACGCGGACCTCGCAATCCGACCGTAAGGACCTCGCCTCCGCTTACCTGCTCACCCGCCTCGCCGAACGGGCCTGGCCCGACGAGGACCATGCGGCCTCCGCCGCCGCCATCCTCGCCCGGCTGCCGGACGAGGCCGAGGACAACCTGCGCCGGCAGATCGAGGGTTTCGCCGAAACCCTCGCGCTGCGCGCCACCATCCGACGGGAGTTCGCCTGAGGCATGAGCCAGACCAACGGAACCAAGACGACGCAGCTGCGCCGGGCCGCCGAGGATGCCTTCGCCGAGGAGCTGGAGGCGCTGCGCGGCGCCGATGACAGGCCGCGCCCGCCGAACTGGCTGCTCTCGCCACAGGCCGTCGTCACCTACCTCATGGGCGGACGGCTCGACTCCGGTTTCGAGGTCACGCCGAAATACATCGGCGACCGGCGCCTGATGGAAGTGGCGGTGGCGACGCTGGCCACCGACCGAGCGCTCCTCCTCCTCGGCACGCCGGGCACCGCCAAGAGCTGGGTCAGCGAGCATCTGGCGGCGGCGATCTGCGGCACCTCGCGCCTCATCGTGCAGGGCACGGCCGGCACCAGCGAGGAATCCATCCGCTACGGCTGGAACTACGCTCTGCTGCTGGCCAAGGGGCCGAGCCGCGAGGCCGTGGTGGCGAGCCCGATCGTGCGCGCCATGGAGGAGGGCAGAATCGCCCGCGTCGAGGAACTGACCCGCATCCCCTCCGAGACGCAGGACAGCTTCATCACGATCCTTTCCGAGAAGACCCTGCCGATCCCGGAACTCAACGAGGAGATCGCCGCCGCCCGGGGCTTCAACCTCATCGCCACCGCCAACAACCGGGATCGCGGCGTCAACGAATTGTCGAGCGCGTTGAAGCGCCGCTTCAACACCGTGGTGCTGCCCTCGCCGGCCACGATCGAGGCCGAGATCGCCATCGTCGAATCCCGCGTGGCCGCCCTCGGGCGCGCCTTCGAGATCCCGGCCGAACCGCCCGGCGCCGACCAGATCCGCCGCGTCGTCACCATCTTCCGCGAGTTGCGGGAGGGTGTGACCGCGGACGGCAAGAGCAAGGTCAAGCAGCCGTCCGGCACGCTCTCCACGGCCGAGGCGATCAGCGTCGTCGGCAGCGGGCTGGCGCTGGCCGCCCATTTCGGCAACGGCCACCTCTCAGCCCACGACCTCGTCTCCGGGATCAGTGGCGCGGTGATCAAGGATCCGGTGCAGGACGCCATCGTCTGGCGCGAATATCTCGAAACCGTCGTGAAGGAACGGTCGGAGTGGAAGGACTTCTACCGCGCCGCCCGCGAGAGCGCGTGACCCGCGCGTCGAGACGCGGGGTGAGCATCCCTGTCCCCGCGCGCGGGGAGAGGGCCGCGACGACCCCGTCGTCGGCGCGGCGAGGCGGCAGCCGAGGGTGAGGGGGCGATTCCGAAAGTGCCTCATCCTGAGCCGCCCCCTCACCCTCGCTCCGCTCATCACAGGCACGACGAGGTGCCTGTGATCCTCTCCCCGCAAGCGGGGAGAGGCGTGGCCCGTCTTCACTCGGCGGCGCCCGTCCCTCGCTGCCTCATCATTCCACCCACGAGACCGTTCGTGCCATGAGCCTTCGCCCCACCACCCCCGGCCGCGATGCCTGAGGTTCGGATCTTCGGCATCCGCCACCACGGGCCGGGATCGGCCCGCTCGCTGCGCGCGGCCCTCGATGACTTCCGGCCCGATTGCCTGCTCATCGAGGGGCCGCCGGATGCCGACGCCCTGATCCCCCTCGTCGCCGACCCGGCGATGGCGCCGCCGGTGGCCCTGCTCGTCTACCGGGCGGACCGGCCGCAGACCTGCGCCTTCTTCCCCTTCGCGGCCTTCTCGCCCGAATGGGTGGCCATGCGGCATGGACTCGACCATGGGGCGACCCTGCGCTTCATCGACCTGCCGCACGCGATCCAGCTCGCCGACGGGTTCGAAACGAGGGGAGAGGCGCCCGAAGGCGAGACGGCGCCGGCCGGGCTCGATACGCCCGCGCCCGCCGAGGCGCCTTCCGTCGCCGTTCGGCGCGATCCTCTCGGCGAACTGGCCGAGGTCGCGGGTTTTCCCGATGGCGAACGCTGGTGGGACGCCTTCGTCGAGAGCCGCGCGGGCGAGGACGGCGACGTGTTCGCGGCGATCCAGGAGGCCATGACGGCCCTGCGCGAGGGCGCGGAGACCGCTCCCGGCCAGGGCGCCGACGGGGAGGCGTTTCGCGAGGAGGCGCGCGAGGCGCATATGCGCACCTGCCTCCGCAAGGCGGCGCGCGAGGATTTCGCCCGCATCGCCGTGATCTGCGGCGCCTGGCACGCCCCCGCGCTGGCACGCCACGATGCCAAGGGACAGGTCGGCCTCGATGCGGCGACCTTGAAAGGGCTGCCCCGGACCAAGGTCGCCGCGGCCTGGGCGCCCTGGTCCTACGAGCGCCTCGCCACCGCCAGCGGCTACCGGGCCGGGGTGCTCTCGCCCGAATGGTACGACACGCTATGGAACCATGAGGGCCGCGTCGCCGCCCGGTGGCTCGCGCGCGCGGCGGCCCTGCTCCGCGCGGAAGACCTCGACGCCTCGCCGGCCTCCGTGATCGAGGCTGCCCGCCTCGCCGAGGCGCTGGCCGGGTTCCGGGGCCGGGCACGCCCCTCCCTCGACGACCTGCACGAGGCCGCGCAGGCGACCCTGTGCTTCGCCGATCCGGCCCCGATGGCGCTGATCCGACGCAAGCTCGTCATCGGCGAGCGCCTGGGCGCGACCCCGCCGGACAGTCCCGGCACGCCGGTGGAGGCGGATTTCGCCGCGACCTGCAAGAGCCTGCGCCTCAAGCCGGAGGCGGTCGCGGGCGACCTCGTCCTCGACCTGCGCAAGGAGAACGACCTCGCCCGCAGCCATTTCCTCAACCGGCTCCACCTCATCGGCATCCCCTGGGGCCGGCGTCAGCAGGCGCGCGGGCGCGGCACCTTCAAGGAGGCGTGGTTCCTGTCCTGGCAGCCCGAATGGGTGGTGGATCTGGTCGCCGCCTCGGCCGATGGCGGCACGGTGGCGGAGGCCGCCGCCAGCCGGGTGCGCAGGCGGGCGCACGAAGCGACCCGCGTCGCGGAACTGTCGGGCCTCATCGGCACGCTCCTCGACGCCGATCTCGCCGGAGCCGGGGAGGATGTGATCCGCGCCCTCAACGACCGCGCCGCCGTCTCGGCGGACGTGTTCGACCTCATGGAGGCGCTGCCACCGCTCGCCGAACTGGCGCGCTACGGCTCGGTGCGCTCCTCCGATACGGAGCCGGTGCTCGGCGTGGTGCGCGGGCTCGTGCCGCGCGCCGCCGCAGGACTGACGGCGGCCTGCCAGAGCCTCGACGACGACGCAGCGAGTGCCGCCAAGGCGCGGATCGTCGGCGTCCACGCAGCGATCTCCCTCCTGGAGGAGCCCGACCTGAAGGCCGTCTGGCAGGAGGCCCTTCGCGGCCTTGCCGACCAGAGCCATGTGCATGGCCGCGTCGTCGGACGCGCCGTGCGACTGCTGTTCGATGATCGGGCCCTCGATGCGGAACAGGCCGGCGACCGGCTTCGCCTCGCTCTGTCCCGCGCCTCCGGCACGATGGCGGCGGCCGCCTGGATCGAGGGGTTTTTGGAGGAGAGCGGCACGGCCTTGATCCATGGCGGCACCCTGCTCGCGGTCATCGACGAATGGCTCGCCGGCCTCGACGGGACGCTCTTTGCCGAATTGCTCCCCCTGCTGCGACGCACCTTCGCGACGATCTCGCAGGGCGAGCGACGCGCCATCGGCGAGGCTTTGAACCGCCATGGGACGGGTGTTTCCGACGAAGAGGGATCGGGCCGCATCCTCGATGCCGAACGCGCCGCCAGGGTGCTGCCGGTCCTGCGCCTCCTCCTGGCGCCTGTGGAGAGCGAGACGACGGAGGACACGCCATGAGCGACACCGAGCGCCTGCGCCGCTGGCGCCTCGTCCTCGGCGGGGGCGCGGCGGACGGCACCGGCTGCGGCCTGTCGGGCCGCGATGTCGGCATCGACCGGGCGCTCGGCGCCCTCTACGATTCCGACCGGAAGGGTGGCCTCGGTGCCTCGTCCCCCTCCGTGCCGCGCTGGCTCGGCGACATCCGCGACTATTTCCCGGCCTCCGTGGTGCAGGTGATGCAGCGCGACGCCTTCGAGCGCCTCGACCTCAAGCGCATGCTCACCGAGCCCGAGATGCTGGAGGCGGTGGTCCCCGACGTCGCCCTCGTCTCGACCCTGATCTCCATGCGCGGGCTGCTGGGCGGCAAGACCAAGGATACCGCCCGCCTCGTGGTGCGCAAGGTCGTGGAGGCCCTGATGCGCAAGCTCGAAGAGCCACTGCGCCAGGCGGTGACCGGGGCCATCGATCGCGCCAGCGTGAACCGGCGCCCGCGCCACACGGAGATCGACTGGAACCGGACCATCCGGGCCAACCTGCGCCATTACCAGGCCGAGTACCGCACCATCATCCCCGAGACCCGGTTCGGCCATGGACGGCACCAGCGCGCCAGCCTCAAGGACGTGATCCTGTGCATCGACCAATCCGGCTCGATGGCGAGTTCGGTCGTCTATTCGAGCATCTTCGGCGCGGTGATGGCCTCGCTGCCGGCGGTGACCACCCGTCTCGTCGTGTTCGACACCGAGGTGGTCGACCTCTCCGACGAGTTGGAAGACCCGGTGGAGGTGCTCTTCTCGGTCCAGCTCGGCGGCGGCACCGACATCAACCGGGCAATGGGCTATTGCGAATCCCGCATCACCCGGCCCGAGGACACGATCCTGGTCCTGATCTCCGACCTCTACGAGGGCGGCGTCGAGGCCGGGCTCCTGGCGCGCGCGCAGCGGATGGTGGCGTCGGGCGTGCAGGTGGTGGCGCTGCTGGCCCTGTCCGACGAGGGCGCGCCCTCCTACGACCGGGCGCTGGCGGGCCGGCTCGCCGCCTTGGGTGTGCCCGCCTTCGCCTGCACGCCGGACCTGTTTCCCGACCTGATGGCGGCGGCGATCCGGAAATCCGACCTCACGGCCTGGGCCGCCTCGGCCGGCATCGCGGCGATCCCGGCGGCGGGCGCGCCCGGCTGAGAGCTTGTTTGAGTTGTTGTCCAGGGCGTTACCTCATCCTGAGGTGCCGCGTAGCGGCCTCGAAGGAGGGCTCCAGGGATCGCGCGACAACTGGAGGCCTCCTTCGAGGCCCGCTGACGCGGGCGCCTCAGGATGAGGAGGTCTGCTTGGATGATCGACTTTGGCAGACGATCGAATTTGGCATGGGCATCCGCTGAGACATCCGATCAAAAAAGACTCTGAGCGGCACGCATCTAATCCGAAGTTGTTTCGTCGGCAGACGGATCGGCCGCGAGCCGATTTCTTTCGCGAAGCAGGGCCGGGTGAAACGCCCTCGCCCTCCGCAGCCTGCGTTTCAGCATCCGGCGGGAGCGGGAGCGGATCGGCCACAAGGCGCGTCTCATGGAGTCCCCCTCCCCGATCCGCAGCGATGGCGTGGGCCGGCCTCACTCAGGCCTGCATGGATGGCGAAGCGGCGGGACGGGAGAAGGGCGAGGGTGCTTATGTCGAAGCTCTCCGCAGAGCGGTCGTCGGCCGTGCGGACCTCTCGATAAGCGTCGGGCTCGGCGGCGGAGGGGGCGAGCATGGTTCGGAAACCTCGGTGCGGAAGACGACGTGGCTGAACGTGGCGGCGACCCCGCCGAGATGGGCAGCGTCCGGGATTCCGTGCCGGATCTCACCGGGCCGAAGCCTGGCAAAGCAAACCCCGCCAAGCGACGGCGGCGCGCGAAGCAGATCGGAGACGGCTTTCCACGCAGCGCCGATCATGCGGGGGCCGTTTCGGCGAGATCGCCGTAGAACCGCGCCGCCACGTCGGGATGGGAGCGCAGGCGGCCCTTGAGGTAGTTGCGGCCGACCTCGTGGAAGAGCGGGTTGTCGGGGTCGCTCGCCGGCCCGCGCGCCTCCGAAGCGAGGTCGGGCGGCAGGGCGAGGAGGGGCACCGTGGCGTCGTGGCGGGCGCCGAGGAAGAACGCGACGGAGAGACGGTCGCGCCCCGCCGGCGGGGTGACGACTCGGTGGATCGTGGCCCGCAGGTAACCGTTGGAGGCGAGTTCGAGCAGTTCGCCGATATTGACGACGAAGCTCCCCTCCACCGGCTCGGCCGCGATCCAACCGTTCGGCCCCTCGACTTCGAGGCCGCTCTGCCCGTCCTGGACCAGGAGGGTGAGGAAGCCGCTGTCCTTGTGGGCGCCGACGCCCTGCTCTCCCTGCGTGGCCTCGCGGCCGGGATAGCGGATGATCTTGATGTGCTGGTTCGGCGCGCCCTGGTAGATCGGGGCGAACACGTCCTCGGGCTGGCCCAAGGCGAGGGCGAAGGCGCGCAGCAGGCGGATGCCGAGTTGCGTCACCGCCGCCTGCCAGCGCAGCAGGCCGACGCGGAGGTCGGGCAGGCCGACCGGCCATTGGTTCGGCCCCTGCAGCCGGCTCCAGGGGGGCGAGGCAGCGGTCTGCGGAAGGACTTCGCGCTCGGCGCCGACATCGAATTGCTCGCGCCAATCCGGCGCGCCCCGCGTGATCTCGCGTCCGGCCGCCGTGTAGCCGCGAAAATGCGGTGAGCGCACCATCGCCACCGCCTGCTTCTCCGGGAGAGGCAGGGCGAAGAAGCGCCGGGCCAGGGCCTGGACCTGCGTGATCTCCGCCGCCGGAATGCCGTGGCCGACGAGGTGGAAGAAGCCGACATCGCGGGCGGCATCACGCAGTTCGGCCAGGAAGGCCTCCCGCTCGGCTGGCCCGGCATCCAGCCGGCGCAGGTCGAGACGGGGGATCGAGGCGGCGGGAGCAGAGGATTCCGGTGCCGCCCACGAAACCAGCGGGGAGGCCGCCACGGTCAGGCGGCCTTCGCGAAGGACCCGACCGAGGCCAGGGCCTGGTCGAGATCGGCCAGGATGTCGTCGATGTGCTCGAGGCCGATGGAGAGGCGGACATAGCCGTCGGACACGCCGGTGGCGCGCTGGTCCTCGGGCGTGAGTTGCGCGTGGGTGGTGGTGGCCGGATGGATGGCGAGGCTGCGGGCATCGCCGATATTGGCCACGTGATAGAACAGCGACAGGGCCTCGATGAAGCGACGGCCGGCCTCGCGCCCGGCGGCGAGCTCGAACCCGACGAGGCCGCCATAGCCGCCCTTGAGGTAGCGTTCCGCCCGCTCGCGCGCCTTGCCGGTGGCGTGCGACGGGTGGATGACCCGCTCGATCTCCGGCCGGGCCGCGAGGTAATCGACCACGGCCTGCGCGTTGCGGCTGTGGCGTTCGATGCGCAGGGCCAGGGTCTCCAGCCCCTGCAGGGTCAGGAAGGCGTTGAACGGCGAGACCGACGGGCCGAGGTCGCGCAGCAGCCGGACCCGGGCGCGCAGGATATAGGCGATGGGCCCGAGGGGCTTGGCCGCCTCGGTCCAGACCGCGCCGTGATAGCTCGGATCGGGGGTGTTGAGGGCGGGCTGGCGCTGGGGGTTGGCCGCCCAGTCGAACCGCCCGCCATCGATGATCGCCCCGCCGATGGCGATGCCGTGGCCGCCGAGATACTTGGTGGTGGAATAGACCACGATGGCCGCGCCATGGTCGAACGGGCGCGCCAGGAGCGGCGCGGCAGTGTTGTCGACGATGAGCGGGATGCCGAAGCCCCGGCCGATCTCGGCCACCTCCGCGATGGGGAAGACCGCGAGTTTCGGGTTGGCCAGCGTCTCGCCGTAATAGGCGCGGGTGCGATCGTCGGTGGCGCGGCGGAAATTCTCCGGGTCGGCCGGATCGACGAAACGGACCTCGATTCCCTGCTCGGCCAGCGTGTTGGCGAAGAGGTTCCAGGTGCCGCCATAGAGGTCGGTGGAGGCGACGATATTGTCGCCCACCCGCGCGAGGTTCTGCACCGACAGGGCGGAGGCCGCCTGGCCCGAGGCCAGGGCCAGCGCCGCCGCCCCGCCTTCGAGGGCGGCGAGGCGCTGCTCCAGCACGTCGACGGTAGGGTTCGTCACGCGGGTATAGAGGTGGCCGAGTTCCTTCAGGGCGAACAGGTTCTCGGCATGGGCCGTGTCGCGGAACTGGAACGAGGTGGTCTGGTGGATCGGCACCGCCACCGAGCCCGTGGTCGGATCGGCGCGCCAGCCCGCATGCAGGGCGAGCGTCTCGGGGTGAAGCGAGGCGGGCCGGGGCGAGTTCGGCGTGTTCTGGTTCGACATGGGGTGGCTCCGGGAA
>NZ_VRVC01000162.1:0-9348 GCF_008040005.1 Methylobacterium sp. WL19 | reverse complement strand
AAACCCACAATCCGCCATGGCTCTGGCAAGGGCCGCATCAGCCACGGCGATCAGCCTGTCGGGGTCTTCGCCGCGAGCAATGGTGTCCGCCCGCAATTCCTCTGGCGTCATCGCCAGGATACGGGCGACGTGCATGTCGATGACGTCCTCGTCATCTTCGGGGAGCAGGGTCGCGCTCATCAGCACCACCCCCGCGATATGGCATAGATCACCCACAGATCACGCTGGTTCGGCGGCCCGAGGCCGACACCCGCTGACGCCCACTGGCTCGCCGCGCGGTGGATGCGATAGTCCGCGAGCGAGGCGCGAAGCCACCGCACGATCGGCAGGCGCAGAGGCCACGCAGCCTTGTTCGGCAGGAACCAGCCGTTTCGGTCGCCATCAGCGCGCCAAGCGGCATCATCGTCATTTCTCAGGGTTTCGTCCGTCATAATCCTGTTCCTCTTCTCCCGCCGGATGCCCGAGGTGAGGGTTAGGGGTCAGCCTTCGGTAGCGAGACGGAACAGCTCATCGTCGCGCGCTGTGGCTAAGGCTTCCATGTCGATGATCTCGACAGCGTGTTCGCGGATGTCGTCGGCAAATTGCGGGAAGGCACGCACCCACCACGAAACATCGCTGGGCGTCGGTGATTTCACATAGCGGTGAAAGCCGAAGATGATCTCGTCCTTGTCCATTTCGGTCATGCGTCACTCTCCTTTGATCTCAAAACGAGGATCACGGCTTCACGTCCTCAATCTCTAGGAGCCCCGCGCGAGCATACTGGGGAGCCAGCGAGGTAAGTCCGTTGCCGATGGTGCGAAGCCGCTGCATAGCGATCTCAAGCTTGCTGCGCGCCGCCAGAAGCTTCTCCTCAGCGGCATGGCGCTTGGTCTGTTCGTCCGTGGCCCATGCCGCAGTCACCGCCAGATCCTCCACCGCGCTCTTCATCAGCGTGCCAACGTGGATGCGGGTGTAGCCGTGAAGCTCGCCCTTCGTCGTGTAGACGTCGTGCTGGTGGCCCTTCGTCTCGCCGGGTTCGGCGTGGTAGTCGGGGCCGAGGGGGATGCGCTTCTTCATGAGGCCGCCCACTTGTTCAAAGCCGCGTAGGCAATGGCGCTCATGTCCTCGCCATCCATCGGCACCAGCACGTCGCGTCCCTCACCCTCATCGAAGACAGTCTCCATCCCCTCGGCAATGCGGGCCAGCACGGCGACGAGATCGTCATAGGCGTTCACCGCGAGCACGATGCGGGCGGCGTTTGCTTCTGGTGATCCGCCGCAAGACCAGTTGCGGCCCTCGCCATCGCTGTACTCGCAGGGGGTGGCGTGAGCGATGCCGCCCCAGACTGCGCCAGAGTAAGTGTCGGTCGAGCCGATGGCAGAAATGAAGGCTCCCCTTGCCTGCCACGGCGTCGGAGTGTGCTTCGGGGTTTCCATTGATCCTGATCTCCTCTTCTCCCGCCGGATGCCCGAGGTGAGGGTTAGGGGGTGGGCTTAGCGTCTAGGAACGCGCCGATGATTTCAGACGCCGGGCGCGGGTCGATGGCGTTTCCGATGGCGCGCAGCTTAGCCACGCGGGCGGGAACCCGAGTTCCCAGCCAGCGAACTCCGGGTGGAGGGAGCCTGCGCCATTTTCCGTCAGGGAAGCGGGCATACTGTCCGCCATCGAGATCAAGGACTTCAGAGCCATCCCGCCCTGCCGTCTCGGCGGCACCTTCGATCCTGTGCCTTCGTTCGCCCGACAGGTCGGGTACAGCGCAAACATCTGCGCTCTGATCGCGACCTGCCCCGCTGAATTGCCCGCCTCGTTCCTGCCCGGCTTCGCTGGCGCATTGGAAGTCATGGTCGGCCACAATCCAAAAACGGTCGCGGGCATGCTCAGCATTCGCGCACGCGGCCTCCACCGGGATTGCCCCCACGGCGTAACCCACGGCTTCCAGATCACTTCGCAGGTTGGCGAGCCACGCAGACGCGCTCGCAACCTGTTCTCCAAAAAAGACTGAAGGCTGTCGCTTCGAGATGAGCCGGAAGAGTTGTGGCCAGAGATGGCGGGGGTCGTCGAAGCCTTGCTGCGACCCCGCCAGTGAGAACGGCTGACAGGGACAAGAGCCTGTCCAAACAGGTCTGTCGTCGGGCCATCCGGCAAGCCGAAGAGCGAGGCTCCATCCACCGATCCCCGCGAAGAAATGGCACTGCGTATAGCCGGCAAGGTCGGCGGGGCTGACATCAACGATGCTCCGAGTGTCTACGTCACCATGGGGGATCAGCCCGTCGGCTATCAGGTTTTCTAGCCATTCGACCGCGTACGGCTCGATTTCGTTGTAGTAGGCGCGGGCCATATGCGCTTTCTGATTTGCTAGACAAGACTACCGAATTCCGATCCGCTTGCCTCTTTACCATGACACCATCTCACTGTATCACTATGACATCGTGGCACAAGGGCAAAGTGAGTGGTATGGCGACGGGACTGGCGAAACCGGCAAGGCGCATGTCCCGCAAGCTCGACCCGAACGACGACCCCGACCGTCTCAATGTGGTGATGCCGAAGGGCCTCGTTCAGCGTCTTAACGAGTGGCGCGCTCGGAACGGGTTTGTGGGAAAGTCGGAGGCCGCCCGCATCTTGATTGAGCGGGCGCTGAACGATGAAGATCGACACGCCTCTAGATCGAAAGGGGCATCCGATGTTCGATGATACCCGACTGTCTGGTCGCTACTGGATCTACGTCATCGGCCACGACCGAGGGCGGCAGAAGGTAGGCTTCTCGAACTGCCCTCCCGTCCGTGCTCGCGCGTTAAAGGAGACCGGCAAGCCTCAGTTCAAGGTCCACTATCAGCACGAGGTGCCCTCAGACGACGTTCGGGGCGTCGAGCAATTGGCCCATTACATTTTGGAAGACCGTGCCCTTGGACGGGAATGGTTCGATGTCACTCCCGACGAAGCGAAAGATGCCGTGGCATCTGCGGCCGAACGCTATGCGGCGGGAGAACGAGCACCGGGCCGTGACCCCGACACGCTGTGCAATTTGCAGCGTTCCGTGGTTCTGCCAGTCACGGTCGTTGATGACATCTACGAGTGGATTAAACGCCAGCCTGGACCTGCGATGTCGTTCTCGCGAGCTGTTCGGACGCTGACGCTGCGCGCGATTGAAAAACAGCGCGTATCCTAGCCGAACTCAAGCGCCGCGAGCGCAAGCCGAAGCCCGGTCCGGGGGAGTGAGGGAGAGCCTCGTTAGGGTTTCGTTAACCCTTCCCCCGGCATCTTTCGGACTACGCCCGGAGGCCACCATGAGCACCATCGGTCTGCGCTCAGGCATGGTCAGTCTCCGTCTTTCGCGAGCCCGAGGCCTGCGCCGGGGAGGGGGAGGCCGGCAGGCGGCGGCGACTGAAGATGGGCGATGTTGCAAGCCGCCAACTCCAGACCGCGCGCTCGGCCGCGCCAGAAGGCGGCTCCAGGCTGATCTCCGCGAAGATCGCGAATGAACGCTTTCTTGTAGGAGTGCTTGGCCATCTCGTTGAGGTTGGCGATTTCGCCGGCAAGAGTGTCACTCATTGTCCCGCTCCCAAGAGGTCGTTCGTGCATCCCGCGAGGGGGAGGGGGTGCATCAGCCTCTCGCTTGCCGGGTATCCGCAGACCGCGCAGAACTGCGGGTACTTCTTGTGCGGTTCGTAGGTGTGCGTGCCGCAATCCACGGCCTCCCGTGGCACGGCGGTCTCCTTGAGGAACTTCGCCAGGGCGTCGTGCGCGCGCATCGCTTCGCCCACACTCAGGTATCGCAGCTTGACGAAGCAGCCATCCTCGCCGCCGGAATGACCGGTTAGAAACGGGTCGCCGAGGGCGGTGCGGAGATCGTGGCCAAAGGGGGAGCGCTTGCTCATGCGCCGTCCTCCACAGCTTGTGCGACAAGGCCAGTAAACCTCTCGGCAGTGGCCTTCATGCCATCAGCGTATCCGCGACCGTAGGATTTGACATCGAACGGCCCGCAATGGCGCGTTGCGTCCATCCCGTGCTCGTAGGCATCGGCGGCAAGGGAAGTAGCCAAAGCTTCAACGGAGGCCATGCCCTCGCGCTTCGCGTCGGCATTCTCAGCAGCCGATACGGCAAGCAGCTTGAGGCGCTTCGCCAGCAGCTTGGCGCAATCGTCCGGCCTGAACGCCGGCATGTTCATGTCGCGCATGAACTGAACGACGGCGAGGCGGATTTCAATATCGCTGACTTCACCCGACATTTTTCGGCTCCTCACCTAAAGCATCGCCCGCAAGAACCTTGATCGCACGCAAAGCTTCCGCGTCCGTCATGTCACCACGGTTGATGATGTACTGATGATAGATGTGACTGATTACAGCGCGAGCTTGATCTCGTTGTGCTCGGAGGGCTGCCGGGAGTTGCGTGCGTGCTCGTTCCCGTGCGTCCTTGCACGCAGGGCACATGCACCGACCGTCATCTCGCGGAAGTGCGCCGAAATCTAAGATCGCATCGGCGAGCCATTGAACCCCTGCGGTGTCATCGAACTTCTCCCACCGGTTGGCCGTGGCTTCTGCGATGGCACGAGCTTTTTCGTAAGTCTCGCTCACGGCTCCGTCCCTCCCTCAATTGCGGAGGCGGGGAGGGCGAGGGCCACTTCCGCAGCTTCGAAATCGGAGATGTTGCCATCCAATCGCAGGCCGGATCGTGAGCACCGATAGCTGCTCTTTTCGATGTGCCGGACCAATCCCGCCAGCGCCTCACGCGCACCGTGGCCAGCCGCTTGAGTCACCTCTGATTGCAGGCTTCGGATCAGCGTCTCGGCTTCGTGGAGGGCTGTGGCCGAGGCTTGGACGCCGGCCCTTACGCCAATAGCTACAAGCATCTCGGCGGCGGGCGGGTAGCCCTCGCGCTCGACCTCCTGCGCGACCTTCGCTTTCGCCTTGGCCATGGCATCGTCGATCAGGAACTGCTCCTCTTGGCGCTGCGTCCCGGCGGCGTAATGCGCTTCCATTTCCTCGTGATGGTTCGGCCCGCTCATATCAGCGCTCTCCTTTAGCGGCGGGGATGGGGACAAACCCACAATCCGCCATGGCTCTGGCAAGGGCCGCATCAGCCACGGCGATCAGCCTGTCGGGGTCTTCGCCGCGAGCAATGGTGTCCGCCCGCAATTCCTCTGGCGTCATCGCCAGGATACGGGCGACGTGCATGTCGATGACGTCCTCGTCATCTTCGGGGAGCAGGGTCGCGCTCATCAGCACCACCCCCGCGATATGGCATAGATCACCCACAGATCACGCTGGTTCGGCGGCCCGAGGCCGACACCCGCTGACGCCCAAACGCCAGCGAAGTAGTGAACCCGGATCGTGTGGCAGGTGGCCCGAAGCCATCGCACTACTGGCAGACGAAGCGGCCACGCCGCCTTATGGGGCAGCACCCAGCCGTTCCGCTCGCCGTCAGCGCGCCAAGCGGCATCGTCATCGTTTCTGAGGATTTCAACGGCCATTTGCGCTCTCCATGATCCAGAGTACGGGCCAGCCAATGGCCCACGCCGCAGCCCAGCGCAGTTGATAGGCGGGGCTCGGATAGACGCGCTGGCGGACTGCGCCGACGACGAGGCCAGCGATGACCCACCACGTTGCGGCGATTGCTGCTTCTGTGCTCACGGCTCCGTCCCTCCCTCAATTGCGGAGGCGGGGAGGGCGAGGGACGGGGGCATCTCTCGCACTTGCAGAAGGGCAGGAAATGCGGCGATGTCCTTCACCGCGCGCCCCCTTGGGCCGGAAAGCTGCTTTACGAAGCAGGCGGTGCCCGCAGCGCGGCCCTGGCCTACAATGTTGATGGCCCACTCCTCCGCCATCGGTCGCGCGTTGGGGCCACTTTCTGCGCCGACGATCACCCAATCAAGCTTGCCGACGTAGGCTGATATATCGACCGCCTCGACCAGGGGCTCCATACTGAGCCCGCGCCACGCCGCCGGAGTACCCAGAAGCTTCGGGATGTCGCGGTCGGCTTCGGCCTGCGTCACGATGGTGGAGATCAAGCCGCAATGGCCGAACGCGTCAGACCAATCGGCAGGCAGCATCTTGGCGGCATTGCCGATCCGCTTGGTGACGAACTGCCACCGCAGGTTCCGACATTCTCGAACCAGACCCCACATCCGCGCCCGCCACTCTGGCGGCACCTCATTGTCGAAAACGTCGGCCATGGATGCGCAGAACACCCACGGCCGAATGCCGGACTTCTGCGCCTCGCGGTCCCACTTCCGCGGCTTTGACCAATCGTTGACGAGGCGTCGAGGTGCGCCCGCCCCCCAATGTGAGCCGCCGACGCGCTTGTCGAATGACTCGGCATAGCAATGGTCGCAGCCCGGCCCGACCTTCGTGCACCCCCACCACGGATTGAAGGTGTGGGTTGTCCACTCGATTGCGGAGTTCTCAGCCATCTTCACATCCCCCCAATGTTGGCGGGAAGGCTCAGGCCCAAGCCTGCGGCGAGGAGGAGAGAGAGGGGGGTCATGCTGCTTGCCTCCGAAGCTGATCTTCAGGGTTCTGTGGCGCAGCCAAAATCCCGAAGCCCTTGCCAGCGGCGTTCTTCAGCGCGCGGATGCCATGGACGCCGACTGCGAACAGAGCGGTCCCATTGGACGGCGACACGCCTTCAGTCCCGTCAGGCCGAAGGAACCTGATCTTGCGGGTGAAGAGCACTCGGTCGGCCTGCTGCCACGCCTTCCAGAACCACGGAGCCGACGTGCGATCCGGCGCGAGGGCGATGCCGTTGCCGTGGTCGAAGAACCGATCCAGCCAAGGCTCGATACCGTTCCGACCACCGAAGGGCGGGTTCATCCACACGAAGCCGGCCCACGGCACAACGAGGCCGTCGCCTTGTAGCTGCCGATCTGCAGGGGTGTGATCGCTCGCCGGTAGCGAAGCGGGAATGGTCGCCGGCTGGAAGTCGTCAGCCTTGGCCAGGCCCAGAGCGACCGCTGCATCATGTTGCTGCCGACGAAGGTCTTCCTGTTCCGCCGCCCATAAGCGCGCGCCATCGGCCGTGCCGTATCGAGCAGGCGTAACATCCAGATCGAAGCGGCATCCTAGGGCGTCGAAAACCTGTGGCGGCGTGTACCACTCATCCGAGCGGCCGGGTGTGTCCCAGTAGCCCATGGCTCAACGTGCTCCGGTGAGGGTGGAGGGGAGGGAAGCGCGCAGGGCCGCGGCGCAGATGATCGAAACGAGGCGAGTGCGCTCGCGCTTCATCGGCGGCATGTCGCTCCATGCGCCACGACCTTTCACCGCCATGTCGGTGACGTTGTCCTGTTGCGTGCCGAGCGTCAGATGGGCCGGGTTGCAACACGCGGGGTTGTCGCAGGTGTGCATGACCACGGAGCCGTGGTGCCCGATAGCGTTTTTGATCGGGCCACACTCCATCGCGTAGATTAGCCGGTGCGGTGAGTAGAGCTTGCCGCCGACCTTGAACCGGCCATAGCCGAAGCCGGATCGAGCCCCGATCCAAGGCCAGCAAGCGCCGGCGTCGCCCTTCCGCACCTTCGTCCAGAACCGATATTGATCCCACGGCTGTAGGACCGGGACAGGGACGGCCTTCGTCGGCTTGGGCGGCGGGCGAAGGCGGCCACAGGGCGCGCGCTCGGGTGGCATCGGAATGATGCCCAACAGCGCTGCACGTCGCTCATACGCCTCGGGGTCGGTGAGCTTCAGCTTTCGGAGGGCCAGCAGCTTGGCCCGCTCTTCAACGGCTGGATCGCGCTTCTGCTTGGAGCGGCTGAGTTCGGTTGAGGCGCCCATTACGCCGCCCCTTCAGCGAGGTACGCACCGGCATACACAGCGGCACACATTGTCCGCCTATGAAAAACGCTAAGTCTTTGATTTCTTAGGGTCAGGTCGGGGTGATACCCTGGCGCCTGACGGACGCTCCCTCCGCCAGCCCCGCCGATTACGCGCTGGGGCGCGATATTTTGCGACACAGCTACGCAAACATCGACGATTACCGCACGCCAACGGCAAGGCGAAGCCGAGAATCAGCTTCCAATTTCACTCTTGAACCGAATGACCACCTTACCGAACGGCCCACGTTCTAGATGATCGAACGCCGCTCGCACATCCTCATAAGCGTAGACCCTGTCGATCACCGGCTTGATGCCGCGTTCGTCGATGGCGCGGTTCATGTCCTCGAATGCCCTCCTGTGGCCGACTGAAATGCCCTGGATGATGGCCCGCTTCAGCATCATGGGAACCGCCGACACCACGATCTCCGATCCCTTCATGAAGCCGATCTGGGCGATGCGCCCGCCGTTCGCCAGTGCAGCTGCCGACTGACCGATATTGTCGCCGCCGATCAGCTCGAGCACATGATCGGCACCGCGCCCGTCCGTCAGGTCCAGCGCAGAAACGGACCAGTCCGGGTTCGCACGCGTGTCGATCACGCCGAAAGCGCCGAGCGCCTTCGCGCGTTCAAGCTTTTCCGTGCTCCGCGAGGTGACGATCACGCGGGCTCCGAAAGCTTGGGCGAATTGAAGGCCGAATAGGGCGACGCCGCCAGTGCCCTGTACCAGCACGGTTTCGCTCGCTTTCAGATGACCTGTCTCGATCAGAGCGAACCATGCCGTCACCGCCGCAACCGGCAAGGTGGCAGCCTCCTCGTCCGTCAAGGATGCGGGTGCCTTCACAGCAATATCCTCATGAAGCGTCACATATTCGGACAGCATGCCCGGAAGCGGTCCGCCTAGCGACAGGCCGTGCCGAGTCATCTCCCGTGGCGGCTCGCCGTCGATCCATTGTGTCCAGAAGTTTCCGAGGACCCTGTCGCCGGCCTTGAAGCGTGACACATCCGCGCCGATCGCCACGACCTCGCCCGCCATGTCCGAAACGGGAACGAACGGCATGGCAGGCCTGTCGGGCAGTAACTCGCCTTCGACCACCAGCTTGTCCCGATAATTGAGCGAGACCGCCGCAACCCGGATCAGCACCTCGTTGCTCGTCGGCGTAGGGACTGGCGCCTCGCCCAGTTCCAAGTTCTTCAGTCCGAATGACGGCAACTGCCATCGCTTCATTGTCTCGCTCATGGTCGATCCCTCAGGTGATAAGCAAGGATCTTATTGACAATCATATGGACTGGGTTGCGATGTATTTTCCGGACACTTCCTCCGTTTGATCTCCAATTAATGAGCCTGAACATCCATTCCCATCTTCAAGGCATTTCCGCCTTTGTGCATGCGGTGGAAACCGGCAGCTTTACGGCCGCCGCCGCCCGCATGGGCGTGTCTAAGAGCGCCTAACAGAACCGTTTGATCTGGTTGAGGGTGATGAGGCTGGCCGCGAGGCTCGTGAAGGCCTCGTAGATGTCGCTGCGTCGCTCGTAGCGGACGGGCAATCGACGGAATCGGTTGAACCA
>NZ_VRVC01000161.1:0-9529 GCF_008040005.1 Methylobacterium sp. WL19 | reverse complement strand
GGGCGAGACCGTGCCCGTCGCGCCCAACGCCCACCCCGATGGACGCGACGACCCCGCCGGACGGCAGCGGAACCGCCGCGGCGCGTTCCTCATCACACCCGAAGGATAGGAAGACGGGCAACCGGGCGTCAGCCCCAGAATTTCCACCATGGCTTTCGGGGGACCGCGACCTCCCGATAGCCGGTTCCCGCGACCCTATGCTGATAGATGCCCGGCGCCGGTTCCTTCAGATCACTGGGAAGCGGGAACGGACGCGGCGCGCCCAATAGGAGGGTACGGATCAGGAAATCGAGCAGCTCGGCCTGATAGGCGGCCTCACCATTTTCCATCAGCTCCACCGCGCACAGTGCCTCGGCCACGATGTGGCGCCCGTCCGACCTTCGGAAGGTGACGCGATAAGCCGCCTGCCCCGTCCAGCTTCGATGGAAACAGAGAACCGGGCCATTGAGATAGGCGAACCATTTGTCCTCCATCGCCTTCGGAACCAAGCCGCGCGCGATCCTCTCGAAATCCGCGTCGCTAAAGGAGGCCCGGTAGGGAATGGAAGCCGTCTCCCCGAACGGCAGGCGCTTCCAGTCGTCCGGCCCCGCGGTCATCGCGTGCCCGTCGGCGGCACGCCCGCCTGCTTCAGATCGGCGAGGCATCCGCGCATGACCCGCATCATCTCGGCCTCCGTTTCTGCCGAAACGCCCATGGGCCGGAGGGCGGGACTGGCATTCTCGGGCCAATCGACCCGTGTGCAGGACAGGAAGAGATGCCGAAAGCGCCGGCTGCACCCGCGCTCCGCCAAGGCGCGCAGGGCCGGCGGGTCGACGTCCCCCACGATTTCCTCGACGCTCCCGAACGCGCCGGAGGCGGGCGGCCGGTCCCGCCGCTTCCACTGGCCGGTTCGGTGCTCGATGAGGCCGTTCACGCATTCGTCCGCCAGACCCGTCGGCGGCCGGACGATGAGTTCGTCGAAGGCGCGGGCGGGCGAGGAGACCGCCAGCGACACGGCGAGCAGGCGCATCGGCATCCCGGTCCACCCCGGACGGTTCCGATCGCGATGCCGGGGACGTCGTGGATATCGACGCATTCTGCCTTCTCCTCGGGCTTAAGGCATGACCGATCCTGCCGGGACGGGCGACGCTCTTTAACCCGGCGGAGCGACGGCCGCCGAGGCCGGCCGGGTGTCCCCCTCCCGTCCGATCAGCGCTTGGGTCCTGCCCCTCAGGGCCTGGATGCTGCGATAGCCCACCGAGGCGGCGACGTGGCGTGCCGCCCGGCCATCGGCCGCAAGGGCCAGGGCCCGCACGATCCTGGCCCTCGCGCGCCACTGCCCGAAGCTGAGGCCCGTTTCCCGGCGAAACCCGCGCGTCAGTGTCCGGCGGCTCACGCCGGCCTGATCGGCCCAGGCGTCGAGACCGAGCGCCAAGGCGGGATCGTCGATCAACCCTAGGCAGATCCGTCGTAGGCGGGCATCGCGGGGCAAGGGCAGGGTCAGCCGGGTTTCGGGGGCGCGTCTGGTCTCGTCGAGCACCAGGGCGGCCAGATGCCCGCCCCGCCCCGTCTCGTCATACAGAACGGGCTCGCCTGTCAGGGCGACCAGGGCGGCGGCGAGGAGGGGCGAGACCTCGATGACCCGTGCCCGTTCGGAGAAGCCGGCAATCGCCTCGACGGCGAGATAGGCCGAGCACATCGCGACGTCGCCATGCATGACGACCGCGTGGGGGAGGCGTGGAGGAATCCACAGGGCATGGCCCTCCGGCACCACCCAGGTCCCGTCCTCGGCGGTCGCCATCATCAGTCCGGCGGTGGCGTAGAGCAGCTGCGCCCGCTTGTGGGAGTGCCGTTCCGTGCGGCTGCCTGCCGCGAAGGTCTTGGGCATCACCGCGACGGCCCGTGGCACGTCCTGATAGTCCTCGGCCCTGATGGAGCGCATGGTTTCCCCGTCGGCGCGGTCTGCCTTGGCCCGAACGCGTACACCTTCGGCCCGACGGCGTTCAACGGGTCAGGTAGAGGGGTGCCTGCCTGCGGAGATCCTCTATCGATGGACGCCGAAACCCTGTCCCGCCGCACCCTGCGCTTCGTCAACGTGGCGCATGCCCTCGATCACTTCGTCCTGCTGATCTACCCGACGGCCGTGCTCGCCATCGCGGCGCAGACCGGGCTGTCCTATGGGGAGCTCATCGCGCTCGCCACCGGCGCCTTCGTGGCCTTCGGGCTCTGCGCGCTGCCGATGGGCTGGCTCGCCGACCGGTTCGGACGGCGAAACCTCCTGGCGGTGTTCTTCTTCGGCTACGGCCTGTCGTGCCTCGGGGTCGCGAGTGCCGCGAGCCCGACGGCTTTCGCCCTGTGGCTCTGCGTGCTCGGGCTGGCTTCGGCGATCTATCATCCGGTCGGCTCGACCATGCTGGTCTCCCACTCGCGCCGCCTCGGGCGGGACCTCGGCGTGAACGGCGTCTGGGGCAATGTCGGCGCCGCGACGGCCTCGGGTGTCACGGCGCTGCTGGCGACGGGGTTCGGCTGGCAGGCAGCCTTCTTGGTGCCGGGCCTGGTCTGCCTCGCCTGTGGGACTGCGTTTCTCGCCATGGTCCCCGGCGACGGCGAGGGCGTGCAGGGCAAGGAAGGGGGCAAGGCGGTGCTCGCGGTGTCCCGGCCCATCCCCCTGCTCGTGGTTTTCGCCTGCGCCATCGTGGCGGGGGGCATGACCTTCAACATCACCACCATCGCCCTGCCGAAGGTGGTGGACGAGCGGGTCGGCGACGGGCTGCCCCTCGCGCTGATCGGCTCCGTGGCCACCCTGGTCTTCATGGTGGGGGCCCTGACCCAGCTCGTCATGGGACGCCTGATCGACCGCTACAGCCTGCCGGCGCTGTTCCTGAGCCTGTCGGTGCTGCAGCCCCTGGGCCTGGGAATCGCTGCGCTGAGCACCGGCCTCCCGCTCCTCGCCGGCCTCGTCCTGGCCATGGCGGCGCTCTACGGGCAGGTGGTGATCAACGACGCGATGGTGGCCCGCTACGTGCCGCCGCTCTACCGCGCGCGGGCCTACAGCGTGCGCTATTTCCTCGGTTTCACCGTGAGCGGGTTCGCGGTGCCGCTGATCGCCCTGCTGCACGAGAGGGGCGGGTTCGGGCTCGTGCTCGGGATCGCGGCGGCCTGCGGCGCCGTCATCGTCGCCTCGGCGGTCGGCTTTTTCGGCCTCACGGGGAACGACCGCTCCCGCCCCCTCGCCCCGGCGGAATGAGGCGGGGCCGACCGCCACGCGACGGGCCTTCGCACCGCCATCGGACGGGGTCATCGCGAAACCTGAGCGAACGTCCTATTCCGGTCGCGCCAGCGGGAGCGATGCCATGCAGAAGCGCTACGAGATTTTCGCCGACTACCACCAGTTCTATCTCTGGGATCACGGCGAGATGCCCGACACGGCGCTGGATTACAGCGAGGACGACCTCCGGCGGAGGGTCAAGACGGCGCCGTTCCTCGTGGTGATCCAGCCCGAGCGCAACATGTCCGTGCCGGTGGAACTCGACATCGTCGACGCACCGCCCGACGAAGCCCTCGACCTCTGGGACCATGTGGTGGAGGCGAGCCTCGACCTGCCCTCGGGCCGGCTCGAAATCCACGAATGCACGGGCGGGTCCATCGACATCCTCTCGGTGGCACCCGGCACCTACCGCGTCCGCGCCTGTTTCGGCGGCCTGACCACCCTCACCGACGATCGCCTGGACGGCGAGGACCATTACCGCCTCATCCTGTGGCCGGCCCCGTCCGCTCCCCTCGCGGTGATCAAGCACTACGCCGATCCCCGCTTATGAGGTGGCCCCGCTCCGTGCGGCGGCGCTGTTCGCCCATCTGGCGCAGACGATGGGTCCCCTCTCCTTCCAAAGCGACGGTCCTGTCGGTCGAGCGCTTTGGGGCGGCCATGGTGTTTTGCTCCGCAGCATGGTGAGGAGCTTTTGGGCGGATGGCCGGTTTCGTGGCTTGCGTGAAGCGGGCGATCACGGCCGCGTCGAGGGGGTCGGTCTCGACGCCTTTGCCCAAACACGCAAAAGCCCGCCTCGGCCGAAGCCGGGCGGGTGAAGTTTTGCTCATAGGAAGGCTCCCCGAGAGGAGCGACAGCATCTTGGTCCTTCTGGTATACCAGCGTCAAGCCCGGAACGTCACCGGGCCGGCGGAAACCGCCGTCTCGTCGGCTCCAGCGCCTCTCCGAGAGAATCGTCGCCCCATTCTGCGCCGAGATCCCCGGAAAAGAGCGGGGAGCCGTCGGCCCCCCGCTCCTCATGTGGTCTTTGTCGGCGTGTCGGGCCATCCGGTGCCGGAGGGCGACCGACCGCCGGGGAAGCCCGCGTCAGACGATGAACGACCCGCTGTCGAGGACATGATGGCCCTGAAGGAGGACGGAGAAGTCGACCGCTCCGTCGCCGTTGGTGTCACCCTGCAGGAGGGTGTTGCCGCCGCCGAACTTCATCCGCAACTCGCCGGCCTCGCCGGAGAACGCCTGGGTTCCGACGAACTGGAAGCCCTGGTCGCCGGCTAGCCCCGAATTCGCATCGATCGCGCTGAAGTCGATGCGGTCTCCTTGTGCGAAGTCGAAGTCCTTGACGATGTCGCGCCCGCCGATGGCGACGTCGCTGTCGGTGACGTCCTTGAACACGAAGGTGTCGGCACCGCCGCGGCCGTAGAGAAGGTCACGGCCGTCGCCGCCGTAGATCGCGGTGTCACCGGCATTGCCGTAGATCTCGTTGTTGCCGGCATTGCCGTTGGCGGTGAGAGCCGCGGTTCCGCTGAGAACCATCTTCTCCGTATTCGCTTCCATCGTGTGGCTGACGGTCGAGCGGATCGTATCGAAGCCCTCGCCCGGCTGTTCGATGGCGCGATCCCCGGCATTGTCGATGACATAGGTGTCGTTGCCGGTTCCCCCGCGCATGGTGTCGGCCCCGGTGCCGCCGAGCAGGGTGTCGTTGCCGCCGCGGCCCGTCATGACATCGTCGCCGGCCCCCCCGCTCAGACGGTTGTTGCCGTCGTTGCCGGTGATGGCGTTGTCGAGGTCGTTGCCGAAACCGCTCAGGTTGCCAGTCCCCCTCAGGACGAGGTTCTCGACATTGGCCGAGAGCCCGTAGGTCACCGAGGCATAAACCGTGTCGTTGCCCTCGCCCGGGAGTTCCACGATCTTATCGCCGACCCTGTCGACGAAGTAGGTGTCGTCGCCGAGACCGCCATGCAGGGTGTCGTTGCCGGTTCCGCCGTCGAGCCTGTCGTTTCCGCCCTTGCCGAACAGGATGTCGTTGCCGCCACCACCATTGAGCACGTTGTCCCCGCCGGTTCCGAAAATGGCGTTGTTCAAGCCATTGCCGGTCCCGTCGAGATCTCCGGCTCCGGTCAGGACGAGGCGCTCGACATTGGCCCCGAGGGTGTGGTCGATCGAGGAGCGCACGGTATCGGTGCCCTCGCCGGCCAACTCGATGACCCGATCGCCCGCAGCGTCGACCACGTAGGTGTCGTCGCCGGTGCCCCCGCGCATCGTGTCCGCACCGGTGCCGCCGAGAAGGGTGTCATTTCCCCCGCGTCCGGAGAGCGTGTCGTTACCGGCGCCGCCGTCGAGGCGGTTGTCGCTGTTATTGCCGGTCAGGCTGTTGGCACCGCCGGTTCCGGTGGCGTCGATGGCGCCGGTTCCGGTGAGAACGACGGTCTCCACATTGGCGCCGAGGCTATAGGTCACCGACGAGCGGACGGTGTCGTTGCCCTCGCCAGCCTCCTCGATGACCTGATCGCCCGTGGAATCCACCACGTAGACGTCGTCACCGGCTCCGCCGCGCATGATGTCGTTGCCGGTGCCGCCGACGAGGACATCGTCGCCGCCACGCCCGGTGAGGCGGTCGTTGCCGGCCCCGCCGTCGAGGCGGTTGTCGCCATCATTGCCGGTGATCCTGTTGTCGAGGGCGTTGCCTGTCCCGTCGATGGCGCCGGTGCCCCTGAGAACGAGGTTCTCGACGTTGTCGGGAAGGGTGTAGGTCACCGACGAACGGACGGTGTCGTCGCCTTCGCCGGCATCCTCCACAACGGTGTCGCCGGCCGAATCGACGATGTAGGTGTCGTCGCCCGCACCGCCGATCATGGTGTCGTTGCCGGCGCCGCCGTCGAGGGTGTCGCCGCCGATGCCGCCGCGCAGGGTGTCGTCGCCATCGCCGCCGGTCTGGGTGCCGCCGGCATCGATGACGATGTCGATGAGGTCGGGGGTGGCGTCGAGATTGAGGCCCACCAGCGAGACCGTGTCATCGAGGGTTCCGAGGAGGATGTCCACGGTGCCGCCGACGAGATCCGTCACCAGGTCTCCGACGTCCCCGAGAATGCCGGTGCTTGTTTCCGTTCCGAGGTTGACCGGCTGGAACGGCAGGTCGAGCGTCGCCAGGACCGTATCGCCGAGCTTGACCTCGACCCCGTCGTAGCCGCCGCTGGCCGAGACCGTTCCGGTCAACAGGCCGGTGGAGGCCTCGATCTCCCAATTGCCGCTGTAGTTGTAGGTGAGGCCGTTCGCCTCGATGGTGAGAACCTCGAACGTATCCGTTCGGCTGCCGTCGAGAAGGAGGTCGCCGACGCTGTCGACGAGGCCGGTGAATGTGAGGTCGGCACCACCCAGGTTGGGAACGAAGAAATCGCGAACGTCGAAGCCAGCATTGGTCAGGATCGAGACAGTGGCCATTGTTTTCTCCAAACCCACAAATCGAGAACGACGGGATAGATTGAAGATCATGCCGGCTTACATGGCATGGCGGGCACTTGAGGCCCGAGCTTCAAAGACCCAGCCTACTCGATCGGTTCCGGAGCACTGGCGTTGTTGCCGCTGCATTGGCGGTTGGGTACGATTTAATACTTAACGATCGTTTCCATATGCTTCATGCACTGTATTCATCTTGCTGCGGCGGGCTATCGTTTTGTGCCGTGCAGCATTCGATGGATAGCGAAGGCTAAAGCCTTCGGCTTCGATCCGTTTCGAAGCGTCCGATCGGGCCTGCCCGCGCGACCGCGCGGCGGCTGCCGGACAAGGGATCCCCGCCGGAGGCGCGTCCCTCCCCACGTGTCGGACTACGATGTTCACACATCTCGCGGGATGCGCGGGCACCCTCTCCTGGAAGGAGAGGGTGCCCGTCGCGCCTATGCCGAACCCTCTTGGGTAGAGGCAACAGCCGTCGAGCCGATGTGTGAATCCTGTAGCTTCTGGGGAAAGGTCAGGAGTGGGAGTGGCTTCGCCAGCCTCCGCAGCATGAGGGTCGCCCGACCGCCCCCACCTCCAACTCCTCCCCGCGAGGTGGAGGAAGGCAGGGTGGCGCAGCCCGCGATATATGTGACGATCGTAGCTCTACCGATCCCGGCCGCCGGGGTGCGAATGTCGGACGTCGGCGTACAGCGCCTCGCACGCGTCCAGCCAGACGTCGTGCGTGAAGTGGCGGAGGACGCGCTCATGCGCGCTCCGTCGCGGGATGGCCAGCGCTCGCCCGATCGCGTCGGCGAGGGCTTCGTCGTCTCCGGGCGGGGCGAAGGCGCCCGCCTCGCCGATGACCTCGCGGGCCGCTCCCCTGTCGATGCCGGCCACGGGCAGGCCGCAGGCCATGGCCTCGATGGCGACGAGGCCGAACGGCTCGTCCCAGCAGGGGGTGAACAGGAAGACCGAGGCCCGTCCGATTTCCGCCGCGAGGGAGGCCCCGTCGAGATGGCCGCCATAGCGGATCGCGCCGCCGAGGAGTGGCCTGACCGCCTGTTCCCAGTATTCGGCGTCCTCCGTCGAGCCGAAGAGGGTAAGGGCGATGCCCGCCTTCCGCGCCGCCTCGATGGCGAGGTGCGTCCCCTTGTAGGGCGTGATCCGGCCGCACCAGACGGCGCTGCCGTCGCCACGGTCGCGGTAGGGCCAATCGGCCAGGTCGATGCCGTTGTGGAGCACCGACACTTCGGGCGGTGCCCCTTCCGGGAACCAGGCACGCAGCTGCCCTTGCGACGTCACCGTGATCCGGTGCGAGGGGGCGACACCGTCGTGAACGAACCAGCGCAGGGCATCGTAGGGCGGCACGTGGAGGGAGGTGACGGTGGGCACGGCCTCCGTTCGCCCGCGCGCCAGGGGCAGGCGGCTGAGGCTGTTGTTGTGGACCACGTCGAAGCCCCCGGCGGCGATCCGGTCGCAGGCGGCGGCGTAGCCGGCATCGAGATGCGCGATCAGCGCCGGGTTGCCGGTATGCTCCTGCCCGGGGAACGTCCGCTCCTGGTGCTCGGGCAGGACCGGGTCGAGGGTGAAGCGCGGGTCGCTGTCGCCGGAGGCGAACAGCACGACCTCGTGGCCGCGGGCCTGCAGCCCCCGGGCGAGGTGCCAGCTATGGGCCTCCATACCGCCCTTGAAGGGCTGGGCGATGGGCTGGCGCACATGGGCGAGGAGCGCGATCCTCATCGGATGGCTGTCATGCGGGCTCGGGCTCCGCCGCGAGGGTTCCGGCCCGCTCGGTGAGGGCGGCGGCGTTGCGCGCATCGAGGATGCGGATGACCGAGGCGGTGTTGGAATAGGGCTGGTGGCTCTGCTGGCCCGTGAGCGCCAGATCGTCGGCATCCGGGCGGCGCAGGATGCGGATCGGCCGGCCGGGCGTGTCGTCGATCAGGCCCATGAGGCGGAACGCATGGAGCCAATGGCCCATGGTCCGGTAGCCCCACTTCGCCTCGAACAGTTCGGCGTTGCGCACCACGCTGTCGAGATGGTGGATCGGCGGCATGTGGTGCGGATGATACTGGTGATAGACGCGCGCGCCTTCGAGCCAGGCGATGGCGATGCCGCGCTGGTCGAGAAGCTTGCCGAAATCGGTGTCCTCGCCGCCATAGCCCGCATAGCGCTCGTCGAAGCCGCCGACGCCGAGGAAGGTCGCCTTCCGCATGGCGAAGTTCAGCGACCAGAAGCAGCGATAATCGTTGCAGATCTCGATGCCCTCGGCCGGCGGGCCGCGCCGGTCGGAATGCCGGACGGCGACATCCGCGAACCCGTCGGAGCTCCACGCACCGGCGGTGGCCCCGCCGGGGAGATAGAGCACCTCGCCCATCAGCAATCCGTCGCATTCGCCGAGGCGACGGGCGTAATCGGCCACGAGGGTGGGCGCGGGGATGCAGTCCACGTCGAGGAAGACCACAGCCTCCCCCGACGCGGCCGCCACGGCGCGGTTGCGTGCGGCGGCCAGCGGCAGCGGGTCTCCCGCCACCGGGATCTGGCGGATCGGGAACGGCGCCTCCGGCAGGTCGTAGGGCTGGTCCTGCATGCGGGCGACGACGAGTTCGGCGGGTGCCCGCGTCTGACGCATCAGGCCGAGGACGAGGTTGGTGAGATGCGCGGGCCGTCCCTTGGCCAGCGTCACGACGGAAACGGTCGACATTCTCGAGGTCCGGTTTTGGGGATCGGAAGGGTTCAAGCGGCGGGCGCGCCGGCCCAGAGTTCGTCGGTGAGGTCTTCGAGCCAGCCGGCGGCGCGGGCGGCGGCGTCCGGGGCGTGGAGCGGGCGCAGGGTCTCGCCGTCGAGCCGGCG
>NZ_VRVC01000160.1:0-9729 GCF_008040005.1 Methylobacterium sp. WL19 | reverse complement strand
GGTTCTCGATCGGACGACGCCCGCCCTTCGGACGCGGCCGAGGCGGCGGGAGGAGCGGAGCGATCTCATCCCAGAGATCATCGGGGAGAAGCGGTCTGGCCATGCCAAACCAACGCTGAAAGCAACGTTCGGTGCCGTTCTGTTAGGCGCTCTAAGTCACTGACGCGCAATCCCGGCGGCAGGCCTGGATCACACCGACCCGTCCCGATGCCGTGCCGCCTCCATTACCGCGAGGTAGATGCGGTCCGGCGCGAAGGGAGTCGCGGTGAGCCTCGCTCCCGTGGCATCGCGGATGGCGTTGGCGAGCGCTGGCGCGACGGGGTTGAACGGGCTCTCACTCATCGATTTGGCGCCGAGCGGACCGATGCCGTCATAGGTGTCCGCAAACAGGACGCGGGTGCGCGGCACGTCCGCGAAGGCGGGGATATGATAGTTGCGGAAGGTCTGTGTGACGACGCGACCCTCTCCGTCGATCCGCATTGCCTCGTACAGCGCCGCACCGATCGCCTGCACGACACCGCCCTCGACCTGGCCGCGGCACTGCATGGGGTTGAGAACGCGGCCGGCATCGGCGGCATGTACGCTGTCGAGGATGCGCACCTCCCCGCTCGACCGATGGACAGCGACCCGGAACCCCTGAACGTTGAAGGCGACGGAACGCGGCGAGCCATCGGCCTTCGCGGCGCGCTCGATTGGACCGCTCGAAACGAGTTCGGCGAAATCGATCTCGCCGTTGGGAGTCGAGACGCCATCTCGGTGCGGGCGGCATTCGGAGGGCGCCCCCCCTCCCCTCTCGGCGGCGACCTCGCGAAGGGCCTGGCCTAAGGCGAGGGCGGCCTTCAACGTCGCCTGTCCGGCCACCACGATGCCGGTGGATCCATAGGCCCCGGTATCGTGGCCGACGCGGTCGGTATCGCCGTGGCGCAGGGTGATGCGCTCAGGGCTCGTACCGAGCGCCGAGGCAGCAATCTGGGCAAGGACGGTGGTCGTTCCGTTGCCGAACTCGGCGGTGCCGACATCGAGGTGGTAGTGTCCATCGATTTGAAGCGCGATCCGCGCATCGGCGAAATGCCCGCGCGGCGGGATCGTGTCGATCATCGCCATCGCCATGCCCTTGCCGACGAGCCAGTCACCGGACGGAATCTCGGCGGGTCCGAGTTCGTCCATGGCGGATGAGACGAGATCGAGGCACTGGTCGAGCCCGTAGCTTCCGTACTGCACGTCATGGGGTTCGAGGCTGTTCGATACCATCGGGTCGCCCGGGCGCACGACGTTGCGGCGGCGCATCTCGAACGGATCCAGCCCGAGGCCGCGCGCCACTTCGTCCATGGCCGATTCCATCGCGAAGATGGTCTGGCTCAGGCCGTAACCCCGGAAGGCACCGCTCGGCAGGGTGTGCGTGTAGATCGCGTAGCCGTCGACGCGTTTGTTGGGACAGCGATAGACGCCGATCACCTCGTTGCAGCCGTGATGGATGACGCCGCCGGCATGGTTGCCATAGGCGCCGGTGTTGGAGACCACATGCAGTGCGATGGCCGTCAGGGTGCCGTCCTGGCGGGCGCCGATCTTGACCGTCACCCGCATCGGATGGCGGGTGGTGGTGGCGGTGAACTGCTCCTGCCGGGTCATTTCCCACTTCACCGGGCGACCGGTGGCGAGCACCGCCAAGGCCACCAGATCCTCGGTGAGCATCTCCTGCTTGCCGCCGAAGCCGCCGCCGACCCGGCCGCAGAGCACGCGCACGGCATCCCGCTCCAGGCCGAACAGGTTCGCCAGAGCGTCGCGGGTGAGGAACGGTGTCTGCGTGCTGGATCGGATGACGAGGCGTCCGTCCTCGTCGCGCCAGCCGACGGCCCCGTGGGTCTCGAGATGGGCGTGCTGGACCCGCTGGGAATCGTAGGCCGCCTCGTGGACGAGGTCAGCCTCGGCAAACCCCGTCGCGACGTCGCCGACCTCTCCATGCACCTCGGCGGCGAGGTTGGGATGGGAGAGGCGCGGCGGCGCATCCTCGCCGGGCTGGTCGGCGCCGTCATGAACCAAAGGCGAGCCCGGCCGCAGGGCCTCGTCCGGATCGAACACCGCGACGCGGATCTCGTAATCCACGGTCAGCGCCGCGCATCCGGCCTCGGCCGCAGCTTCGCTCGTCGCCACCACCGCCGCCACCCGCTGACCGACGAAGCGCAGGATCGGATCGAGCACCCGCGTATCCGGGGCGTCGTCGAGGGGATTCTCGTGCCGCCCGGTGGAGAACCGTCCGGCGGGAGCATCGTCGTGGGTGAAGACCGCCACCACACCCGGCACGGCCAGAGCTCCCGCCCGGTCGACCCGCAGGATGCGGGCATGGGCATGAGGCGAGCGCAAGACCTTGAGATGAAGCAGGTCCGGTACGGCCAGATCGAAGGTGAAGGCTGTACTGCCCGAGACGATCCGAGGCCCGGCAGGGGCCGGGATGCTGCGCCCGCACGGGTCGCCGCGCCCATCCTCCGGCCGTTCCACGCGCGCTATGCCCGCCACGGCGTCGGCGATGGCGCCGTAGCCGGTACAGCGACACAGATTACCCTTCAGGGCGGTGGCGAGATCGCCGATCTGCCCCTGGTCCAGAGCCGCTGCGGTCATGATCATGCCGGGGGTGCAGAACCCGCACTGGTAACCCTGGGCGCCGAGAAAGGCCGCCTGCATGGGATGAAGTGGCTGCGTGCCCCCCTCCCCCGGCCGACAGGGGCCGCCGAGGCCTTCGATGGTGGTGACGCTGCGCCCCTCGGCACGGAAGGCGGGCAGCAGGCAGCTATGCACCGGCTCCCCGTCGAGATGCACCGTGCAGGCGCCGCAATCCCCCGCATCGCAGCCCTTCTTCACCCCGAACCAGCCGAGCTCGCGCAGCATCGTGCGCAGGCATTGGCCCGGACGTGGGGACACATCCTGCTCGTGTCCGTTGACGTGCAGGATCATGCGCGGCCCTCGTTCTCGAACGCGCGCCGGATCTCTTCGGCGAGGGTGAAGGTCATGTGCCTGCGCCAATCCGGCGTGCCGTGAACGTCGTCATGATACAGGGCCACCGGAACCGCCTCGGTGATCGAGATGGCCAGGACCGCCGCATCGGGGAGCGTCGGGAACATCAGGCGCAGCGGGCGGCGCGTGGAGGCCGTGATCGTGAGCGCGAAGGCGCCGTTGGAATCCAGGGTGCCGATCAGCAGGGCGCCGGAGCGTCCGTTGGGGCTCAGGGAAACCTGGCGGAAGGTGGTCCGGCGCTTCAGCGCGGCCAGGGGAAGATCGATGCGCCGCAGGATTTCGCCGGGTGCCAGCGACGTGCATTGCGATCCGAGGACGAGATCGGTGATGGCGACCTCGCGCTCGGCTCCCTCCGGTGTCCAGACCAGGCAGGTTCCCTCCAGGGCGGTGGCGAGCGCGATCATCGGCGCGGCCGGCAGGGCGAGGCAGACGTTGCCGCCGACGGTGGCCATATTCCAGATCTTGAAGGATCCGAGCAGCGCCCGGCAGCATTGCGCGAAGAGGGGAGCGGCGCTCCACGATGCGGGCAGATCGAGCCGGAACAGCTCGGCGATGGTACAGGTCGCGGCGAGCGAAAGGCCCCGTTCGCTCACCTCATGAGCCTGCCAGCCGAGGCTCGAGAGATCGACGAGGCGGCGCAGGCGCGGCTGAGGCTCGGAGAACAGCCACGTCCCTCCGGCCAGCCAGGCATCGCCGTCCCGCCACCCGGAGAGGTCGGAGCGGTTCCGCGGCACGGCGACGGAGCCGATCGAGTTCAGGTCCATCGTTGGAATCCAGGGTCGAGCACGCGGCGAGATTGCCCGGTCGAGAGGGTGATGGGAAGCTCGCGGGCGAAGCGAGGGCACCCGTGCTTGGGGCAAAGTCAGAGGAGCAAAATCAGTGCCGCCCGGAATCGCATCTCGCGCGCTTCGGTCCGCCCCGCTAAGCTGCGGCGATGGAGCATGAAGCCGTCGCGAGTCTTCTGGCGAGCGCCCTCGGCGACCCGTTGACGACATGGAGCCTCGGCAGTTTCGGCGCCGTCGCGAGCTTTCTCCGCGAGCCGGAGGAGGTGGCGATGCCCTTGGCCGATGCCCGGATGGGTTTCGTCACGGCGCGGGGGGCCATCGCCCTAGACCCCGCCGCCCTGGTTCGTCCCGTGGCCTATGAGACCGGGTTCGCCTTCGGCTGGAACCATGCCCTGGCCCTGTGCCTGCCGCGCGATGCCTGCGCCATGGGACGACGGTCCGTCGTCACCGAACTCGGGCCGGATCGCGAGGCCGCCGGGATCGCGCATCGCGACCATATCCTGTTCGATCTGGGCCTGAACCTGCTGGCCGTGGATGTCTGCATCCGGACCGGCGACCCCGCCCTCATCGATCTCCTCCGCAGCCGAGCCGGGCGGGAAATCTTCAATCCCGACAATACGATCGCGGCGCAGCTCGTCGCGGCCGGCCCTCATCGCGTCTTCGTCACCCGGATCGGGCGGATCGAGGTGTTCACTCCGATCCGGGCCGATCCCAACTCCGGCTCTGTCGGTCCGCGGACGCACATCCTGCCGCACATCCTGCGTCTGGGACGGACCCACCCCGCCACGGCGCCGATCCCCTCCGGCTGGGTACCCTGCGGTGCAATTCATCCACCGCACCCGTGCAGGGATGGTGCGGGTAGAAGAATTTCCTTTCAGCGCGCGCGTCACGAGGCTTTCCAGGCGCTGCTCGCGCGCTGGGGCGACCCGGACCTGGTCGCGGCGAAGCACGCAGCGATCCGTGGGGAGGCCGTGGTCGGACGGTTCGCCAGGAGCGCGCGGCGGGCGGCCGAGGCACAGGAAGCGTGCCTGCGCGGCGAGGTCTAGGGGCTCGTCCCGGCGAGCTTCACGGCGAGGGCGGTCAGTGCGCCGTCGGGGCGGATCAACTCGTCGAGGATCGAGAAATGGTCGTGGCCGGGCAGTTCGGCGACGATCGAGGCGTTGCCGGCGCACCGCCACGCGTCGTCGTAATCAGCGGAATGCCGCCGCAATTCGGGCAATTCGTTCGATCCGCACACGATGGCGAGGGGCTTATCCGACCGCGTCACCTGCCGGATCGGCGAGAGGGCCTCGATTTCGGCTTGCGTCAGGTGCAGGCGGTCGTCGAGTTCGGTGTGCCGGATCGGCTCCAGATCGAACACGCCGCTGATGGCCAGGCCCGCATCGACCTCGGGCCACGCCATGGCGAGGGCCGCGAGATGCCCGCCGGCCGACCAGCCGGAGACGACGAGGCGACGGCGCCCCCTCCCCTCCTCCAGACCGCGCAGGAACACCAGCGCCGCCCGGATCTCGGCGGCGATCTCGGTGAGGCTGGCCTCCGGTGCCAGGGTATATCCCACCAATCCCACATCGAGACCGTGATGCAACGGTCCTTCGGCCATGCAGGCGAAATCCTGGCGCGTATTCCTGATCCAATAGCCGCCATGGATGAAGACGAGGAGCGGCGCATCCTCCGCGCCGCTCCGGAACAGGTCGATCCGGTTTCGCTCGGCCGGCCCATAGGGGAGGTCGAGCTCGCGGGGGTGGAGCGCGCGAAACGCGGCGCTCCGGGTCCGCCAGCCGGACAGTCGGGCGGCGCTGTCGGCGACGGCGCCGGTATTGTCGTAGGCGCGGGTCAGGGTCTCGCGGTCCATCCGGCGCCAGTCGCCGGAGGGCGGCGTCGGTCCGCTCATGCGGCCACGGGGGCGTGGTGGCTGTGGAGCTGGGCCGACAGCATCCGGCGCACATCGTTGAAGGCCGGGCTCGACACGTCCCGGCGGCGGGCGAGGTCGATGGTGTGGATCGCGTCGATCCGGCCGGGGCTCGGGGACATGACCACGACCCGGTCGGCGAGGAAGATCGCCTCCTCGATGGCGTGGGTCACGAACAGCACCGTCAACCCGGTGCGGCTCCACAGGTCGAGGAGTTCGTCCTGCAGCCGCTCGCGGGTCATGGCGTCGAGCGCCCCGAACGGCTCGTCCATGAGGACGATTTCGGCGTCGTTCGCCAGAACCCGCGCGATGGCGACCCGCTGCTTCATGCCGCCGGAGAGCTGGTGCGGATGGGCGTCGGCGAAGCGCTGCAGCCCGACGAGGGCGAGATAGCGCTCCACCGTGTCGCGGATTTCCGCCGCCGGCCGACCGCGCGATTTCGGGCCGAAGCCGATATTGTCCCGCACGGTGAGCCAGGGGAACAGGCCATAATCCTGAAACACCATGCCCCGGCTCGGGCCGGGGCCTTCGATGGGCTTGCCCCACATCAGCGCCTCGCCGGCGGTCGCCGTCTCGAAACCGGCCACGATGCGCAGCAGGGTGGACTTGCCGCATCCCGAAGCGCCGAGCAGGCAGATGAACTCGCCCTTGGCCACGGTGAGGTTGGCCCCGCTGAGCGCCTGGACCGCGCGGCCCTGGACGGCGAAGGATTTCGACACGCCGCGAATGTCGAGGATCGGCACGGTGGGCTCAGCCATGGGAGGGGCTCCAGGCAAGAAGGCGCTGGCCGACCAGCATCACGGCCCGGTCGCAGACGAAGCCGGCGACGCCGATGACGATCATTCCGCAGATGACGATGTCGGTGCGCGAGAGTTGCCGCGCCTCCATGATGATGGCGCCCAGGCCGGTGGGAACGCCGGTCATCTCGCCGACGACGATCACCACCCAGGCGAAGCCGAGGCCGAGGCGCAACCCCGTGACAATCGACGGCAGGGCCGCCGGCAGCACCACGCGGGCGAACTGCGCCGACCCCCGGCAACCGAGCATGGCGGCGGCCTCGAACAGGCGCGGCTCCACCGAGCGGACCCCGAAGATGGTGTTGACCAGGATCGGGTAGAATGCGCCGAGGAAGACGAGGAAATAGGCCGAGCGCGGGCCGAGGCCGAACAGGATCATCGCCAGCGGAAGCCAGGCGGTCACCGGCACCGGGCGCAGGATCTGCAGGGTCGGGTCGAGGAGCTGACGCATGAGCGGCACCCGGCCGATGAGCAGGCCGAGGGGCACCGCCGCCAGGGCCGCGAGACCGAACCCGCCGAAGACGCGGGTGAGCGAGGCGACGAGATGCGTGAGAAGCGTGCCGCTGAAGGCGTCGCCTTCCGGTCCGCCGATGGCGAGATCCACCATCGCCGTCCAGACTTCCGCGGGCGGCGGGATCAGGCTGTAGGGCTTGCCCACCGTGAGCAGATGCCAGGCGATGCCCATCGCCACCGGCAGGGCGAGGGCGAGGAGGGGCTGACGCAGGCGCGCGAGGCTCGGCAACGCGCGGCGCGGCGCCTGCTCCGCCACCACAGGGGCGGAAACGGCCGGCGCGCTCACGAATCCCTCATCGCATCGACGAAGCGGGTGTCGATGAAAGTGGAGAAGTCGGGCAGGCGCTTGATCTGCCGGGCCGCGAGCATGTGCTCGGAATAGGCCTTGGCCTGTTTGACTTCAGTCTCTCCGAGCTTCCACTTGAACTCGACGTTCGGCACGGAGAGCTCGATCGCCTCCCGCTTCTGGCCGAGCTTCTGCACCGCCATCGCCACGGTGGCGTCGCGGTTGGCTTGCGCGAAATCCGAGCCCTTGCGGTGGATCTCCAGCATGGTCTTCACCACGTCGGGCCGCTCGGCGAGCGTGTCGCGATGGGCGCCGAACACCATGTTCAGGGAGCCCATCTCGGTGCCGTAGGGATACTCGACGAGTGTACCGATTCCCGTGGAGAGGCTGACGCCGGGGGCGGGTTCGGCGCCGACATAGGCGTCGACGTCGCCCCGCGCGAGGGCGATGTGCATCTCGCTGAAGGAGATGCGCACCGGCGTGATGTCCTTCACGCTCACACCCTCCATCCGCATCCGCTCCAGGGCGAAGACCTCCTGGGTCGAGCCGGGCCAGATCGCCACGCGCTTGCCCTTGAGGTCGGCGACCTTCTCGATGCCCGACCCTGTCTTGGCGATGATGGCCATGCCGCGATTGCAGGTGGAGGCGATGACCACGATGGGCTCGCCGGCCGCCGCCCCGAGGGTGCCGGCGGCGATGCCGAACGTCCCGAAATCCACCGATCTCGTCACCACCGCGTTCTTGCACTCGGTGGGGCTCTCGAACGGGATCACCTCCACGGTGACGCCGGGCGGCGCGAACTGGGCGTAGAAATACGGTGCGATGGAATGGATCAGCTTCAGCGATCCCATTCGGATCACGGTGGGCGTCTCGGCGCGTAGCACCGACGGTGCGGCGACGAGGCCGGCGCCGAGGCCGGCGAGGAAGGTGCGACGACGAATCATCTGAGCCGGCTCCGACATGATGTGAACCCGGACAGGGTATGTCGGGAGGCTGTTGCAAACGAGTGCTGGTTATCGACTATGGTGTTGCGAAAATCGCAATACGCGGAGTAGTTGGTGACCGTGTCTTAGTGATCGTCCGCCGCGAGCATGTTTGAGTAGTTTATCCAAGGCCTGAACCTCATCCTGAGGTGCCGCGGAGCGGCCTCGAAGGAGCCCTCCAGGGATCGCTGCGGCATCTGGAGGCCTCCTTCGAGGCCCGCTGACGCGGGCACCTCAGGATGAGGTGGTCTGATGGGACCATCGACTTGAGCGCGAGTCGCGGCTGAGAACCCTGATCGAACAGGCGCCATGAAGCATCTGCGGACCCTCACCTACGTCTCCGAGGTGGCCCGGCGCGGCTCGATCCGCCGGGCGGCGGAGGCCCTGAACATCGCCCCCTCGGCGCTCACGCGGCAGATCCAGGATCTCGAATACGAGCTCGGCACGCCGATCTTCGAGCGGCTGGCGCAGGGCATGCGGCTCAACGCGGCCGGCGAGTTGCTGGTGCGCCATATCCGGGATCAGGTCGCGGACATGGAGCGCGTCCGCTCGCAGATCGCCGACCTGTCCGGCGTGCGGCGCGGCCATGTGGCGCTCGCCTGCAGCCAGGCCTTCGTGAACCAGATCGTGCCGGACGAGGTCAGGGCCTACCGGGCGCGGTATCCTCTCGTCTCGTTCACGGTCCAGGTGCGCGACCATGCCCAGGCGGTGGCGGCCCTCGTCTCCTTCGAGGCCGATCTCGCCCTGGTGCTGCAGCCGCCGCCCTCGGCGGATCTCCACGCCCTGTTCACCTGCCGGCAGACGCTCTGCGTCGTCATGCGGGCCTCGCACCCCCTGGCCGAAGAGGAAGGGCCGGTGCGGCTGCGCGAGTGCCTGACCCATCCCCTCGCCCTGCCCGACCGGTCGCTGGCGATCCGCCATCATCTCGACGATGCGCTGGCGCGCCGGGGAACGCCGTTTCGCCCGGCCGTCGAATCGAGCTCGCTGGAATTCCTGCGCAACCTCGCCCTGCGCGAGGATGTGGTGAGCCTGCAGGTGCCGAGCGGCATCCCCAACGACCAGCGCCTCGTCAGCCGGCCCATCGACGAGCGCGACCTCTCCCCCATGACCCTGATTCTCGGCCAGCTGCGCGGGCGGATGCTCCCCGTGGCCGCCGCGAAATTCGCCGACGGCCTCGCCGCGAGCCTCAACGACCGCTACGGCGCGGCCTGACTTGTTCAGGCGGCATTCCGGTTCGGTCGATACACTCTTCTGATCTTCGCTACGGAGGTCCCGCCCAGTCCCCCCTCATCCCTACGGCACTCACCCATCTGCTGTTTCAAGCTGACCGCGTCCCTCTCCCTCTTGTAGGGAGAGGTTAGGAGTGGGGGTGGTTCCGCCAGCCTCTGCCCCCTGAGGGTCGCCCAACCACCCCCACCTCCAACTCCTCCCCACAAGGGGGAGGAGG
>NZ_VRVC01000015.1:0-52299 GCF_008040005.1 Methylobacterium sp. WL19 | reverse complement strand
CCTGCCGCGCGGCACGGACCTGCTCCTCCTGCGCCAGGCGCTCGGCATCGAGCGCCCGCTGGCGACGCTCCTGCAGCACCGGATCCGGAGTGCGGGTGTAGCGCACCGCCGGGGCGTCCGGCTCGGGCGCGGAATGAGCCGGCGCGTCGTAGCCCTCCGGGGTGATCGAAGCGGGACGGCGCGGCGAACGGATCAGCACGCGCGGGCTCGATGCGCCGTGGTCGATCCGGCTCTCGCCGGTCGAGTCCATGGCCGCGATGCCCGAGGAGCGGGCGAGATCGGGGGTGGCGCGGTCGTCGAAGACATGGTCCGGCCAGGCCTGCGCCTCGGCCCACTTGCCCTGCTCCAACCAAGGCTGGGCCTGGGGAGCGGGGGCGTCGTGCACCATGTCCCGGGGGGCCGTGAGCCAGGATTGCGCGGGGCGCGGCGAGACCAGGCTCGGGCGCTGGGGCGGTCCGGCGAGGCGCCGGGTCAGGCTTGCGCGCAGGCTGATCAGCCTGTGCGCGAGGGCGCCCAAGGTCAGGCCGGGGCGGTCGCCGCCGCGTCCGGGCCGGGAGGGATCACGATGAGAATAGGGAGGCCGTCCCGATGCGCGCATGATGCTCTGGATTGACTCGAAGGGTACGGGTCCGCGTCCTCGACAGGAGCGGTTCTTCCCCAAGCTAGAGCCAACGTCGTTAACAGACGCTTGCCCGCATGCCGCGAAGTGTCGGATCTCCGGAGACCGGGCGCGCTCGCCTCCCCCTGGAGCCCCGGCGTGTAACGGGTTAGATGAGGGAACCCGATGAAGCGTCTCGGATCAAACGGGTTTCCCTCGGCAGAGCCTGCCCGCTCAGCCCCGCGCGCCGCGGACGCTGCGTCACCCTTGCGAGAGGCACCCCGCCCCTTGGCCGAAACCACACGAAGCTTCGCCTTCAAGTCCCTCTACCGTCACGGTTTCGCCCGTGTGGCGGCCTGCGCCGGACGAAGCCATCCGGCCGATCCTGAGCGCAATGCCGACGAGATCCTGGCGCTCGCCGGCAAGTGTCATCGGAAGGGAGCGGTCCTCGCCGTGTTTCCGGAACTCTGCGTCTCGGCCTATGCCATCGAGGACCTGCTGCTGCAGGCGACCCTCCTCGACGCGGTAGAGACGGCGATCACCCGCATCGTCGCGGCCTCGGCCGAGCTGACACCCATCCTGGTGGTCGGCGCGCCCCTGCGCTGGCGCCACCGGATCTACAATTGCGCGCTGGCCATCCATCGCGGCCGGGTGCTCGGCGTGGTGCCCAAGAGCTACCTGCCGAACTACCGGGAATTCTACGAGAAGCGCCATTTCGCCTCCGGCGCCGGCCTCCTCGGCGAATCGATCACCCTCGGCGGGGGCGATGCGCCGTTCGGCACGGACCTGCTCTTCTCGGCGGACGACCTGCCCGGCTTCACCCTCGGCATCGAGGTCTGCGAGGACCTCTGGGTGCCCGCCTCCCCCGGCACGGATGCGGCCTTGGCCGGCGCCACCGTGCTCGCCAACCTGTCGGGCAGCCCGATCACCGTGGGGCGCGCGGACTCCCGGGCGCTGCTCACGCGGTCGGCCTCGATGCGCTGCGCCTGCGCCTATGTCTACGCGGCGGCGGGCCTCGGCGAATCCACCACCGACCTATCCTGGGACGGCCAGACCAGCATCGACGAGGCCGGCATCCGCCTCGCCGAGGGCGAGCGTTTCGCCGCCGGTCCGGTTGCGACGCTGGCCGATATCGACCTCGATCTCCTGGCCCAGGAGCGGCTCCAGGCGGGCAGCTTCGACGACAATGCGCGCGGGCGCGGCCTCTCCTACCGCACGATCCGCTTCCGGCTCGATCCGCCCTCGGGCGATCTCGGCCTGATGCGCCGGGTGGAGCGCTTCCCATTCGTGCCCTCCGACATCGCCCGCCTCGCCCAGGATTGCTACGAGGCCTACAACATCCAGGTGGCGGGCCTCGCCCAGCGGCTCGCCGCCACCGGCACTAAGAAGGCCGTGATCGGTATTTCGGGCGGCCTCGATTCGACCCATGCCCTCATCGTGGTCGCGAAGGCCTTCGACAGGCTCGGCCTCCCACGGTCGGACATCCTCGCCTACACCCTGCCGGGCTTCGCCACGTCGGACGCCACCAAGAACAATGCTCACGCGCTGATGGCTTCCCTCGGCACCACGGCGGGGGAGATCGACATCAGGCCGGCGGCGCGGCAGATGCTCGCCGATATGGGCCACCCGTTCGGGCGGGGAGAGCAGGTCTACGACGTCACCTTCGAGAACGTGCAGGCGGGGCTGCGGACCGATTACCTGTTCCGGCTGGCCAACCACAACGGCGCCATCGTCATCGGCACGGGCGACCTGTCGGAACTTGCGCTCGGCTGGTGCACCTACGGCGTCGGCGACCAGATGAGCCATTACGGCGTCAATTCGGGGGTGCCCAAGACGCTGATCCAGCATCTGATCCGCTGGGTCATCGCCAGCGGCCAGATCGGCAGCGGCGCCAACGCCACCCTGCAGGCGATCCTCGCCACCGAGATCTCGCCCGAGCTCGTACCCACGGAGGAGGGCGGCTCGCCCCAGAGCACGGAGGCCAAGATCGGCCCCTATGCGCTGCAGGATTTCAACCTGTTCTACACCCTGCGCTACGGCTTCCGGCCCTCGAAGATCGCCTTCCTCTCCCTTCATGCCTGGGAGGATGCGGAACGCGGCGCATGGCCGCCGGACTTTCCCGCAGCCAAGCGCCAGGCCTATGCGCTGCCGGAGATCCGCGCCTGGCTCGGCGTGTTCCTGCAGCGCTTCTTCGGCTTCAGCCAGTTCAAGCGCTCGGCCATGCCCAACGGCCCGAAAGTGGCGGCCGGAGGCTCGCTCTCGCCGCGCGGCGACTGGCGCGCCCCCTCCGACGGCAATGCCCGGATCTGGCTCGACGAGCTCACCCGCAACGTCCCGGAAAACTGATCGACACACTCCGGTCCGATTATGCCACTATCAGCCAGAGTCGGGGTGGCCAGTCGGAGACCGACCGATGCAAAGCTACAACGTGTTCTGCCTGAAGAGCGTCAGCGGCCTGTGCTGCGCGGTGCCCGAGAGCCGTGCCGTTCCGAGCTTCCTCAGCGGACGGAACTGGGCGTTCAGCGGACGGCTGAGCGACGAAGCCGAGGCCCCGGCCGATTTCGACGAGCGGGCCGCGACCACGGCGGTGCGCTTCAACGGCTTCTACCTGTTCGAGACCATGGACCGGCGCTTCAACTGAGCGGGAGCGCCCTCGCCGCGGCGATCATTCCTTAAGGGACCTCATGCGATGGTCCGGCCGGTCGCACCAAGCGGAGTCGGAGGCCGACCGTCATGTCGGACAAACGCAAGGAAGCGCGGCAGAGGACGTTCCTCAAGGGCCGCATCATCTTCAACAACGGCGCGTCGAGCATGGATTGCCTCGTGCGCGACCTGTCGTCGATCGGCGCGCGCCTCGCCCTGACAGAGACCGCGACCCTTCCGGAGATGTTCGACCTCTTCATCCCCCAGAAGGAGCGGACCTATAAGGCGAATCTGCGCTGGCGCCGTGCCGACGGCATCGGCGTCGCCTTCGTGGACGAGACCACAGCCGCCACTCCGGTTCCGTCGCCCCAGGCCGATCCGGCCGCGATGCTGACCCTGATCCGTCGCATTGCCGAACTCGAAGCCGAGAACGCCGCCTTGCGCCGGCTGATCGCCGCGACACCGGCACCTGCCAGCGTCGCCTGATCGTTCACGCCGCGTCGAGGGCCGCCCGGATCTGCGCCGCGTGGATGCCGAGGAGATCGCTGTCGGCCATTCCCCCCGTATGCCGGCCCAGCGCCACGCCGTCGAAGCGCGGCACGATGTGGATGTGCAGGTGGAACACCGTCTGCCCGCCGGCCGGCTCGTTGTACTGGAAGACAGTCAGGCCGTCGGCCGCGAAGGCCGTCTTCACCGCGCGGGCGACGCGCTGCACGGTCCTGACGGTGGCGGCGAGGGAATCCGGGTCGGCATCGAGCAGCCCGCGCGCCGGGGCCTTGGGGATCACCAGGGTATGACCCGGCCCCTGGGGCATCACGTCCATGAAGGCGAGGGTGTGCTCGTCCTCGTAGACCTTGTGGGCGGGAATCTCGCCGCGCAGGATCTTGGCGAAGACGTTCTGCGGATCGTACTGCGCAGCTTCGGCGTTTGAGGACATCGGGGCCGGTCTCCATCGCGGATGTGCGTCTGCGGTTTTCCGGCCGGACCTTGCACAGACTGGCCCCCGGCGTCCACGGCGCGGGGCCGTCCCTTCGATGAGAGTTTCGCCGGCATGGCGCATGAGAGCAACGGCGCGATCTACACCGCCGCAGGGGCCAACCTCGCCATCGCGGCGGCGAAGTTCGTGGGCGCCTTCTTCACCGGTTCCTCGGCCATGCTGGCGGAGGGCGTGCATTCGTTGGTGGACACCGCCAACCAGATCCTCCTCCTCGTCGGCCTGTCGCGGGCCAAGAAGCCGGCCGATGCGCGCTTTCCCTTCGGCTATGGGCGCGAGGTCTATTTCTACGCCTTCATCGTCGCGCTGTTCATCTTCCTCGGCGGCGGCGCCTTCGCGGTCTACGAGGGCATCCACAAGATCCACTACCCGGAGGCCTCCGCCGACGCGGTGATCTTCGGCCGAACCATTCCGGGCTTCTGGGTCAACCTCTCGATCCTCGGCTTCGCGGTCCTGGCCGAGGGCTATTCCTGCGCCGTCGCCCTCAAGGCGTTCTGGGCCGAGAAGGGCGACCGGGAGGCGATCACCGCGATCCGCCGGAGCAAGGATCCGGCCCTGTTCACCGTGCTGATCGAGGATGTCGCCGCCCTCCTCGGGCTGATGGTCGCCCTGGCGGGAGTCATCCTCGCCGAATGGCTGCAGATGCCCAGCCTCGACGGCTGGTCCTCCATCGGCATCGGCGCGATCCTGATCGGGATGGCGCTGTTCCTGATGATCGAGACGCACGGCCTCCTCGTCGGCGAGGCGGCGGCCCCCGAGACCGTGGCGGTGATCGAGGAGACGGTACGGACCGAGCCCGGCGTCCGCCACGTCAACGCGGTGCTGACCCAGCATCTCGGCCCCTCCGACATCCTGGTGAATGTCAGCCTCGACATGGAGGACGACCTCAAGGCCGGCGAGGTCGAGGCGATGGTCGGCCGTCTGGACGCCCGGTTGAAGGCGCGTAACCCGGCGGTGAAGCGGGTCTTCATCGAGATCCAGGCGAAGGAATCCGCCGCCTGACGCTCAAGTGCCGGCCAGGGCCTTCGCGATGTCGCCTTCGAGATCCGCGGGCTTGGCGGTGGGCGGGTAGCGGCCGATGACCTTGCCGTCGCGGCCCACCAGGAACTTGGTGAAGTTCCACTTGATACCCTTGGTGCCGAGGAGGCCGGGCTTCTCCTGCTTCAGATGGGCGAAGACCGGGTCGGTGCCGGCCCCGTTCACCTCCACCTTGGCGAGGACCGGGAAGCTGACATCGTAGGTCAGGCTGCAGAACTGCGCGATCTCCCCGGCATCGCCCGGCTCCTGGGCGCCGAACTGGTTGCAGGGGAAGCCGAGCACCACGAGCCCCTCCTCGCGGTGCTTGCGCCAGAGCGCCTCCAGCCCCTCGTATTGCGGGGTGAAGCCGCATTTCGAGGCGGTGTTGACCACGAGCACGACCTGCCCCCGGTGCCGGTCGAGGGGATAGGGCGTACCGTCGGCGGCCTTGGGCGTGAAATCGAACAGGCTGGTCATGCGGCGGTGCGCTTCTCGACGAGGCGGGCGAGGTAGGAGCTGCCCAGGGGGATGATGCTGTCGTCGAAATCGAAGGCAGCGTTGTGCAGGCCGGGTCCCGGCGTCCCGCCGATCCAGGCATAGGCCCCCGGCACCACCATCAGCATGTCGGCGAAATCCTCGCTGCCCATGCGCGGCACCGTGTCGTCGTCGACCCCCTCGGACCCGAAGATCTCGCGGGCGATCTCGGCCGCCGCGGCGGCATGGGCGGCGCTGTTCTCCAGCACCGAGAACGTGTCGCGGATCTCCACCCCGATCTCGACTCCGTGGGCGAGGGCGATGCCCTGGGCGACCTCGCGGATACGGCGCGAGACGAGCGTGCGCACGGCCCGATCGAAGGTCCGGACCGTGCCGGCGAGATGGGCGCCCTCGGGAATGACGTTATAGGCCGCGCCCGCATGGATCTGGGTCACCGAAAGCACGGCGCTCTTCAGAGGGTCGGCATTGCGCGAGACGATGGATTGCAGCGCCTGGACGAGGGCCGCGGCCGCCACGATGGAATCGAGGCCGCGATGCGGTTCGGCCGCATGGGCGCCGCGCCCGGTGATGCGGATATCGAAGAAGTCCGCCGCCGCCATCATCGGCCCGGGGCGGATCTTCAGCTTGCCGTGCGGGCCGCTGGGGGTGTTGTGGAGCCCGTAGATCTCGTCGCAGGGGAAGCGCTCGAACAGCCCGTCGGCCAGCATGGCGCGGGCGCCCCCGAGCCCTTCCTCCGCCGGCTGGAACACGAACAGGGCGGTGCCGTCGAAATCCCGCGTCTCGGCGAGGTAGCGGGCCGCGCCGAGCAGCATGGTGGTGTGGCCGTCATGGCCGCAGGCGTGCATCTTGCCCGGAATCGTGGAGCGATGGGGGAGGTTGGTCTCCTCCTCGATCGGCAGCGCGTCCATCTCCGCCCGCAGCCCGATGCGGCGGCCGTTGGCCGAGCGCCCCTGCAGCACGCCGACGAGCCCCGTTCCGCCGAGCCCGCGATGGACCTCGATGCCGTAGCTTGCGAGGTGCTCGGCCACGAGGTTCGAGGTCCGCACCTCCTCGAAACCGATCTCGGGATGGGCATGGATGTCCCGGCGGATCGCCGTGAGGTCGTCGGCGAAGGCCTTGATACGGTCGATCGGGCTCATGGGCGCTCTTCGTCCTTTTCGGTCTCGGGATCGGCCATCGTGCAGTCCCGGCGAAACGGCGTCATCTCACCGAGCACCGAGGCCGCCTCGAGCACATGGTCGCGCTCGCGGCGGAGATAATCGGCGACGGCGCGGCGCAGGGCGGGATCGGCGATGTCGTGGGCCGAATGCATCAGCACCGGCCGGTAGCCGCGGGTGAGCTTGTGCTCCCCCTGCGCCCCGGCCTCGACCCGCTTCAGCCCGCGCCGGATCGCGAAATCGATGGCTTGATAGTAGCAGACCTCGAAATGCAGGAAGGGGTGGTCCTCGACGCAGCCCCAGTTGCGGCCGTAGAGCGCGACATCGCCGACGAAATTAATGGCGCCTGCCACGTAGCGGCCCTCGCGCTTGGCCATGATGAGCAGGATGCGCTCCGGCATGCGCTCGCCGATGAGGCCGAAGAACTCGCGGTTGAGGTAGGGCCGGCCCCATTTGCGCGCGCCGGTATCGGCGTAGAACTCGTAGAACGCATCCCAATGGGCCGGCGTCAGGTCGGCGCCGGTGACGTGCTCGATGGTGATGCCCTGGCTCAGGGCGTCGCGGCGCTCGCGCCGGATCGCCTTGCGCTTGCGCGAGGAGAGCGCCCCGAGGAAATCCTCGAACCCGGCATAGCCGGCATTGTCCCAATGGAACTGCTGGTCGAGCCTCTGGAGGAGCCCCAGCGCGCCGGCCTGTTCCCATTCCCGCTCCTGCATGAAGGTGACGTGGATCGAGGAGGCCTTGGTCTCCGCCCGGAGCGCGCGCAACCCGGCGATCAGCGCGGAGGCGGCCTCGGCCACGTCCTGGCCCGGCGCGATGAGGAAGCGCGGGCCGGTGACCGGCGTGAACGGCACGCTGACCTGGAGCTTGGGGTAATACGCCCCGCCCGCGCGCTCGTAGGCATCGGCCCAGCCATGATCGAACACGTATTCGCCCTGGCTGTGCGACTTGAGATAGCACGGCGCGACCCCGACGAGCCGCCCCTCGCGCTCCACCGCCACATGCAGGGGCAGCCACCCGGTCCTGCGCGAGACGCAGCCCGAATCCTCCAGGGCCGAGAGGAAGGCGTGGGAGACGAAGGGATTGTGGGTCTCGTCCCCCGCCGCCAGGGTCTCGGGCGACGTGGCGCAGGCATCCCACTCCGCCGCCGGGATCTCGGCGAGGCCGGTGACCGCGCGCACCTGCAGGGTCGGTGCGGGATCCAGTTCTGGCTCGGCTACCGGTCCGGTCTTTTCCATGACCGCAATCTAACCCTGTCGGGCGAGGGGACAAGCGCGCGGTGCGGACGCAGACGCCGACCGCCTCCGGGGGCCGATCTCGTAGAACACGGCCCTTGCGGCTCGAAGGGCCCTGGATCAAGAATGACGGAAACTATTCCCGAGGAGGGATGAGATAGATGGGACCGACGGCTCTCGATGTCCGCCCCGGCAGCGAAAGGCGGGCACCGCCGGATGACTTCGCCGACGATGTCCTGATCGAGATGGCCAATCTCGATGAGCAGGACACCAACGTCCTCGGCACGATCTTCGTTTCGACGGCGCTGGGTTCGCACGGCCCTCGGGTGAAATGGTATCCCGACCGTGCCGGTCGCGACCTGCCCTGCCTGATCGTGTCAATCGGAGCCGATCCGAAAGTGCGCGACGATTTCTTGCCCAAGGGCGCTTCCCGCCTGGCGAAACCGCTCGTGATCGCATGGGTGCGGCTCAACCACCTAGCCCTGCTCCGATTCTGGACCGATGGCGCATCCTGGAACCGCCGCGAAGTCACGGCCTTCCTCGACGGACTTGTCCCGATTCCGAAATAGACCGTCGGCCCTCGCATCGTCGTTCACAGGAAGACCGCCCCCCATCACGCCGATCCTCAGGGCCGAAACCCCTCGAACACCATCTGGTCCGCGTGCTCGTGCGCGCGTTGACGCTGGTCGGGATTGCGCACCGTCCAGGTCATCAGCGGCATCCGGCCGAGATGGCGGCAGAGATAGGTCGCGGCACAGGGCAGGTCGTCCACGCGCCAGGACAGGAAATCGGGGCGACTCGCTTCGAGATGCAGCAGGTCGGAGAGTGAGCGCCGCAGGCTCTCCGGCATCAGCGCATAGGCCGGATCGTCCTGGGCGGTCTCGCCGACGATTCCGCGCGGGATGTCCGGCGCGAGACCGGCGAAGGCCTCGATCAGGGCCGGGTCGAAGGACTTCACCGCCACCGGGCCGTCATACCCCGAGACGATGGCGGCCACGCGCTCGACGAGGCGCAGGTCGCCGGTGAAGCGCGACTTGACCTCGACCACGAGGGGCACCCGGCCGGCGATGGTGGCGAGGGTGTCGGGCAGGGTGGGGATCGTCTCGGGCGAGCCGGCCACCGCCAGGGACCGGAGGGCGTCCGTCCGCGTCTCGGCCACGAGGGCGACGGCGCCGGTGAGGCGCCCGAGCGCCTCGTCGTGGAACACCATCGCCTCGCCGTCGGCGCTGAGCTGCACGTCGCACTCGATGGCGTAGCCGCCGGCGATGGCGGCTTTCACCGCCGCCAGGGTGTTCTCGGGGATGCCGGCGGCCCGGTCGTGCAGGCCGCGATGGGCGATGGGCGTCGCGGTGAGCCAGGCGGGGGCGTTCGACCCCATCCTCACTTGACCTCGAACATCGCCTCGACCTCGACGGCGGCGTCGAGGGGCAGTTCGGCGACGCCCACGGTGGAGCGCGCGTGTCGGCCGCGATCGCCCAGGATCTCGACCATCAGGTCGGAGGCCCCGTTCATGATCCCGGCGAGGCCGGCGAAGGTCGGCACCGCATTGATGAAGCCGCCGAGGCGCAGGCATTGCACGACGCCATGGTCGAGATCGCCCACGGCCGCCTGCACCTGAGCCAGCACGTTGAGGGCGCAGAGCCGGGCGGCGGCGATGCCGGCCTCCGGGGAGATCTCGGCGCCGAGCTTGCCCTTGTGGGCATCGGCGAGCTTGCCGTCGGCGCCGAAGCAGATCTGGCCGGAGATGATCACCAGATTGCCGGTGCGGATGAAGGGTACGTAATTCGCCACCGGGGCCGCGGCTTTCGGCAGCACCAGGCCGAGGGCATCCAGGCGTTCCTTGACCGTGCTCATCCGTCCGTCCTTCCCTGAAGGCATGCCATTTTCGGGGGCGCGCCCGACGGGGCGGCACAGAGCACACTTGCTCCGAGCCGCGCAAGCTCGGAGCCGCGTTCCCGGCCATCCGAGCCGCACCCGCCGCGCGGGCATCGCAGGACCATCGGCGGGACCGCCGGATCGTGTCCTCGCGCACAGCTTAACCCTCAGGCATGTCAGGCATATGAACCCGGCCGATCATTGACAGAACCGGCCAATTCTCTAGTAATCACAGCGGTGCCGCCCGGTTTCGAGGCGGCACTTTCATTTGGTGCCGCGGCACGTCCGTGTGCCCGCTTTGACGATGGGAAGTCGGGATCGTGACATCCGCCCTTCTGCCGACCTACGCCCGGGCTCCGATCGCCTTCGAGCGCGGAGAGGGCGCCTGGCTCGTGACGCGCGACGGCGAGCGATATCTCGATTTCGGCGCCGGCATCGCCGTCAACGCCCTCGGCCACGCCCATCCGCACCTCGTGGAGGCCCTGACCACCCAGGCGCAGAAGCTGTGGCACACCTCGAACCTGTTCGAGATCCCCGAGGGCGAGCGCCTCGGCCGGCGGCTCGTGGACGCGACCTTCGCGGACGTGGCATTCTTCGCCAATTCCGGGGCCGAGGCCAACGAGGCCGCCATCAAGATGGCGCGCAAGTACCATGCGGCGGGCGGACACCCGGAGCGCTTCCGCATCGTCACCTTCGAGGGTGCGTTCCACGGGCGGACGCTGGCCACCATCGCGGCGGGCGGACAGCAGAAGTACATCGACGGCTTCGGCCCGAAGGTGGACGGATTCGACCAGGTGCCCTTCGGCGATCACGACGCGCTGGTGGCGGCGATCGGCCCGGAGACGGCCGCCCTGATGATCGAGCCGATCCAGGGGGAGGGCGGCATCCGCACGGTGCCCACCGAGATGCTGCGCGGCCTGCGGGCGCTCTGCGACGAGCACGGCCTGCTCCTGATCATGGACGAGGTCCAGACCGGCGTCGGCCGCACGGGCCGCCTGTTCGCCCATGAATGGGCGGGCGTCACACCCGACATCATGAGCGCGGCCAAGGGCATCGGCGGCGGGTTCCCCCTCGGCGTCTGCCTCGCCACGGCGGAGGCCGCGCGCGGCATGACGGCGGGGAGCCACGGCACCACCTTCGGCGGCAATCCGCTCGCCATGGCGGTGGGCAATGCCGTCCTCGACGTGGTGCTCGCCGACGGCTTCCTCGACCACGTCCTGCGGATGGGCCTGCTCCTCAAACAGCGTCTCGGCGCCGTCATCGACCGGCATCCGGGGGTGATCTCGGAGATTCGCGGCACCGGCCTCATCCTCGGGCTCAAGCTCGGCGTGCCCAACACCGCCTTCACCGCGGCGGCGCGCGACGAGCGCCTGCTGGTGATTCCCGCGGGCGACAACGTGGTCCGACTCTTGCCGCCGTTGATCGTCTCCGAGGCGGAGGTGGCCGAGGCGGTCGAGCGCCTCGACGCCACGGCCGGACGACTCGGCGCGCAGATGCGCGGAGCCGCGGAGTAACGCATGGCCGTCCGGGTCCGGACTCGTCGCCGGACCGCGACGCCCGCAACGTCGATATGCCCAACACGAAGAACGAGCCGATGATTCCCCAGACCAACGGGACCGCCACCAGGCCCCGCCACTTCCTCGACCTGAAGGACTTCTCCGGCGAGGATCTGCGTGAGGTCCTGACCTCCGCGGCCGCGATGAAGGGCCGTCGCCGCAAGGGCGAGATCGCCGCCGAGCGCCCGCTGACGGGCAAGACGCTGGCGATGGTGTTCGATCGGCCCTCCACCCGCACCCGCGTCTCCTTCGACGTCGCCATGCGCGAGCTCGGCGGTGAGACGCTGATGCTGACGGGCAGCGAGATGCAGCTCGGCCGGGGCGAGACCGTGGGCGACACCGCCCGCGTGCTGTCGCGCTACGTCGACGCGATCATGATCCGCATCCTCGACCACGACACGATGCTGGAACTGGCCGACTTTGCGGAAGTGCCGGTGATCAACGCCCTGACCAAGGTCTCGCATCCCTGCCAGATCATGGCCGACGTGCTGACCTTCGAGGAGCATCGCGGGCCGATCCAGGGGCGCACCATCGCCTGGTCGGGCGACGCCAACAACGTGCTGGCCTCCTGGGTGCACGCGGCGGCACGGTTCGACTTCACCCTCAACATCGCCGCCCCCCTGGAATTGTCGGCCCCGCCGTCCCTCCTCGCCTGGGCCAGGGCCGAGGGCGCGCGCATCAACGTCACAACCGACGCCTTCGAGGCGGTGGACGGGGCGGATGCCGTCGTCACCGATTGCTGGGTCTCCATGGGCGACGACGACGAGCATTACCGCCACAACCTGCTCTCGCCCTATCAGGTCAACGCCAAGCTGATGGCGGCGGCCAAGACCGACGCGATCTTCATGCACTGCCTCCCCGCCCATCGCGGCGAGGAAGTGACGGCCGAGATCATGGACGGCCCGCGCTCGGTGGTGTTCGACGAGGCCGAGAACCGGCTCCACGCGCAGAAGGGCATTCTGGCGTGGTGCCTGGGGGCGTGAGGAACGGCCCGGACGCGCTCGCCCATATCCGCTGACGACGATCTCGGTCGAGACCTTCCGACTGGGCCGGTGGCGGATGTGGTGTTCGCGCGGGACGGAAGGCCGTGTGAAACGGCGAGCTCATCCCTATATCCGGTCCTGGATGCACGGTAGGCGGTCGAGTCCCATACTCGACGATGCAGACAGTCGCGATCCTCGCAGCGTTGCTCATCCCCCGCGCGACGTCACCCTGAGGTGCCGCGAAGCGGCCTCGAAGGAGGTCTCCAGTGTTCGTCGCGCGAACTGGAGGCCTCCTTCGAGGCCTTCGCTTTGCTACGGCGCCTCAGGATGAGGTCGAGATCGAGAATCGGGCCAATGCGTTCGGTCCGCGGACCGGATGGACAAAAGACATGGAGAGGCCATGACCTCCGGACACGAGATTTCCCCCACGATCATCGACGGCGCCGACGACGTCGCCCTGCCGTTCTCGGTGGAAGCGCTGGACGTGCGCGGTCGCGTGGTCCGGCTCGGCCCCAGCGTCGACACCATCCTGCGCCGCCACGGCTATCCCGACCCGGTGGCGCGTCTGCTGGGTGAGGCGGCGGCGCTCACCGTGCTGCTGGGCTCGTCCCTGAAGTTCGAGGGCCGGTTCCAGCTCCAGACCAAGACCGATGGTCCGGTGGAGATGATCGTGGTGGATTTCGTGGCGCCCGACCGCCTGCGCGCCACGGCACGATTCGACGCCGCGCGGATCGAAGCTCTGGGAAGCGCCCCTCTCAAGGATGCCGATCTGATCGGGCAGGGCCACCTCGCCATGACCATCGACCAGGGCAACGATTTCAGCCGCTACCAGGGTGTTGTGGCCCTGGAAGGCCAGAGCCTGGAAGAGGCGGCCCATCAGTATTTCCGCCAATCCGAACAGATCCCGACTCAGGTCCGCCTCGCGGTGGCCGAGCAATTCGCCAACGGCACCAACAGCTATCGTGCCGGCGGACTCCTGATCCAGTTCCTGCCGCAATCCATCGACCGCGCCCGCCTTGCCGACCTACCCCCCGGCGACATCCCCGAGGGCCACGCTCATTTCGATGCGGGCGCGGCGCCGGAGGACGATGCCTGGGTCGAGGCGCGCAGCCTCGTCAACACGGTGGAGGACCACGAACTGGTCGATCCGGAGGTCTCCTCCGAGCGCCTGCTCTACCGGCTCTTCCACGAGCGCGGCGTGCGGGTGTTCGAGCCGCAGGCCATCCACGAGCGCTGCCGCTGTTCGCCCGAGCGCGTGATGGGGATGATCCGCTCATTCTCGCCCCAGGAACGCCGGGACATGATCGCCGAGGACGGGCGCATCGGCATCACCTGCGAGTTCTGCTCGCGCCGCTACGACATCGACCCGGCCGAGGCGGAGATCGATCCGGCGGGGTAGGGCGCCTTCGACCTCAGGCGAAGTGTTTTGACAGTTTCAGCCCCTGCGCCTGGTAGTTCGACCCGGCATCGGCGCCGTAGAGGGCGGCGGGGCGTTCGGCCATGCGCTCGTAGACGAGGCGGCCGACGATCTGGCCGTCCTCCAGCAGGAACGGAACGTCGCGCGAGCGCACTTCGAGCACCGCCCGCGCGCCGGCTCCCCCCGCCCCGGCAAAGCCGAAGCCGGGATCGAAGAAGCCGGCGTAATGGACCCGGAACTCGCCCACCAGCGGATCGAACGGAACCATCTCGGCGGCGAAATCCGGCGGCACCTGCACCGCTTCCTTGGAGGCGAGGATGTAGAACTGGCCGGGATCGAGGATCAGCGCGCCCGAGCCGTCGGCGGCCAGCGGCTCCCAGAAATCCGCGGTGCGGTGCCGGCCCGGCGCGTCCACATCGACGAGGCCGGTATGGCGCTTGGCGCGGTAACCGATGAGCCCCTCGAAGCCGGCGAGATCCACCGACACGGCGATGCCGCCCTGGAAGGACGGGGTGGCCGAGGCCACGAGCGGCGTGGCCGCATGAAGCGAGGCGAGTTCGGTGTCGGTGAGGCGCGGCTCGCCCCGGCGGAACCGGATCTGCGACAGGCGCGACCCGGTACGGACGCGGACCGGGAAGGTGCGCGGCGAGATCTCGGCATAGAGCCGGCCCCGGTAGCCCGCCTCCACCTGATCGAAGGCCTGCCCCCGGTCGGTGATGACGCGGGTGAACACGTCGATGCGGCCTGTGGAGCTTTTGGGGTTGGCGCTGGCCGCCACATCCGCCGGAAGGGCCAGGGTCTCCTGCAATTCGGCGATGTAGACGCAGCCGGTCTCCAGCACCGCGCCGGCTCTCAGGTCGATCTCATGAAGGGCGAAGGCCGCGATGCAGGCTGAGACCGGGCGGGCACCGGGCAGGAAGCTCGTGCGGACCCGGAAGGCGCGGGACCCCAGGCGCAGGTCGAGGCTCGCCGGCTGAACCTGATCGGCCGCGAAGGGGGTTTCGGGGAGGATGGCACCGGCCGCATGCAGGGCCTGGATCCCTTGCGCCGCCAGAATGCCCCCGGACTTCTCGCCGAGGGAAGGGGGCGGGCTCGTCGGCGCCGTGTCCTGATTGGTATCCGGCATGGTCTCGCGTCGCCCGCTCCGCACTGGGCCGCCTTCCCCGGCTGGGGTTCAGGAATGCCGCATGGTTCCATGCACCATCCTACGGATCGCTGAAGGCGCCGTTAAGCCTCATCCTCCCGCCGGGTCCGCAGCACGATCCAGGCGACCACGAGGCGAGCGATGGCGCCCATGGCGATCAGGCCCGCCAGCGCGCTCGCCACGGGGGGAAACCCGGCGGGCCAGAGCAGGAGCGCCACCGCGAAGAGCACGGCGCCGAGTCCCACCGCCGGGCCGAAGGCCAGGACCAGCGAGGGCAGCCCGGCGATCCGGGGCGCCGGGCCGCGTTGGGCCAGCAATGCGCCTGCCAGCAGGGCGAGACCGTCGAGCACCAGCGCTCCCCCCAGGGCGAGCGCGGCCCAGCCGTTCCGCTCAGGCGCGTTCCAGGCGAAGGCACCGGCCAGGACAGCGATGGCGAGGCTGGCGAGCACGGCCCGACCTGGAAACGGAGCGGGCAGGGGCGAGACGGTCTCCTCGACCACGGTGCACGACCTTCCCATTGGAGCGGGCAGCCCCGCATTCAGCACGATTGACGCGATTTCGCCCGGGACGTACCACGGCGAAAAGGCTATGTCGCTTATGGGTGGGCGACGGCACGGGAGGCTTTGAAGGCGATGTACAAGGCCCAGACGCGCGGCATCAGCGTGACCGTACAGCCCCGCTTCGTCGAGGAGGAATCCTCCCCCGACGAAAGCCGGTATTTCTTCGCCTACACTGTCGAGATCGTGAATAACGGCTCCGAGCAGGTGCAGCTGCGCTCGCGCCACTGGCGCATCGTCGATGGCCGCGGCGAGACCCAGGAGGTGCGCGGCGCCGGCGTGGTCGGCAAGCAGCCCGTGCTCGGACCCGGCGAGTCGTTCAGCTATACCAGCGGTTGCCCGCTCACCACGCCCGACGGGCTGATGGCCGGCAGCTACACCATGTCGACCACCGCCGGTGAGAGCTTCGAGGCCGAGATCCCCGCCTTCTCCCTCGATTCGCCGCACGTCCGTCGCAGCGTCCACTAAGCGGGTTCACGTTGGCAGGCCAACGCTTCACCCTGCTTGGGTTCTTGCTCTGACGCAGGTTTTTGCCGCAAAACCGGGGGCCACTTTTGCGAAACCTGCTGAGGCCGATGTCGGGCGGCGGAGAACGGTTGAGCACGCTCGATCTGCTGGCGCGCCTCGTCGCCTTCGACACGGAGAGTTCGCGCTCCAACCTCGCGCTGATCGACAGCGTCTGCGCCTATCTCGACGGCTGGGGCGTGAGCCATGTGCGCATCCCCAATGAAGCGGGCGACAAGGCGGCGATCTTCGCGACGATCGGCCCGATGGTGGATGGCGGTATCGTCCTCTCCGGCCATACCGACGTGGTGCCGGTGACGGGACAGGCCTGGAGCAGCGACCCCTTCACCCTGCGGATCGCGGATGGGCGCGCCTACGGGCGCGGCTCCGTAGACATGAAGGGCTTCTGCGCCCTGGCGCTCTCCGCCGTGCCGGACATGCTCGCCGCCGACCTGAAACGGCCTATCCATATCCTACTCTCCTACGACGAGGAGACCACCTGCCTCGGCGTCGCCGACACCATCGCCCGCTTCGGCAAGGACCTGCCCCGCCCAGGCGCGGTGATCGTGGGCGAGCCCACCGATCTCGAGGTGGCCGACGCCCATAAGAGCATCGTCACCTATTTCACCACCGTCCACGGCCACGAGGCGCATTCGGCCAAACCCATGCTCGGCGCCAACGCGGTGATGGCGGCGGCCGAGCTCGTCTCCGAATTGAACCGCATCGCCGATGCGATGATCGAGCGGGGCGACGCATCGGGCCGCTTCGACCCGCCCTCCACCACCGTGCATGTGGGCACGATCTCCGGCGGCACGGCGCGCAACATCCTACCCAAGATCTGCACCTTCCATTGGGAGTTCCGCGGCCTGCCCGATCTCGACATGGCCGAGATCCCGGCCCTGTTCGCCGCCAAGGTCGAGACGGTGCTGAAGGACCGGCTCAACCGCTACGGCGATTACGGGCGGATCGAGACCGTCGAGGAGGTGGCGGTGCCGGGCCTCGCCCCCGAGCCGGGTTCCGAGGCCGAGCGCCTGACCCTGCGGGTGGCGGGGCGCAACCACACCGTCTCCGTGCCCTACGCCACCGAGGCCGGGCGGTTCCAAGGGGCGGGCATCCCCACCGTAGTCTGCGGACCCGGCTCCATCGACCAGGCCCACCAGCCGGACGAGTACATCACCCTCGCCGCCCTCGAGGCCGGCGAGGCGTTCATGCGCCGTCTCATCACGGAATGCGTCGTGACTCCATGAGCAAGTTCGCTCCCCGCACCATCGCGGCCGACGGCCCGGTGAAGCTCCGCCCGCTGGAGCGCGAAGACCTGATGTTCGTGCATCAGCTCAACAACAACGACAGCATCATGCGATACTGGTTCGAGGAGGCCTACGAGTCCTTCGCCGAACTGGCGCAGCTCTACGAGCGCAACATCCACAACCAGACCGAGCGGCGCTTCATCATCGCCAATTCGGAGGGCGCGCCGGCCGGCCTCGTGGAGCTCGTGGAGATCAACCACCTGCATCGGCGCTGCGAATTCCAGATCGCGATCCACCCGGCCTTCCAGGGCCAGGGCTACGCCCCGCGCGCCACCCGCATCGCCATGGATTACGCCTTCAGCGTCCTCAACATCCACAAGCTCTACCTGCACGTGGACAAGGACAACGCCCGCGCCGTCCGCATCTACGAGCGTTGCGGGTTCGTGCCGGAGGGCATCCTGAAGGACGAGTTCTTCGTCAACGGCAAGTACCGCGACGCGGTGCGCATGTGCCTGTTCCAACCGGAATACCTGGCCCGGCGCGGCAGCGGCGATATTTCGGAGCCGGTGCTGAAGTCGTAGCCGTCGGTCCCGGACGGTCTCTGATCGGCTTCGTGCGATCGCCCCGGCAGCGATCCGCGTTCAGGCAATGCCAAAAAACACGGCCAGCGCCCGCGTCACCGCCAGCATCGTCTCGGCATCGAGATGCCCGATCCGTGCGCCGATCTTCTCCCGCTTCACCGACATGGCCTTGTCCACCATGACCTGTGAGCGTTTCTTCAAGCCATTGGCCTCTCTCGGCTCGACGGTCGTGCGGATCAGGGGAGCCTCGACCAGCGTGCCGGATATCAGCAGCACCGTGACCGTGCCGGTCTCGACGAACGCGTCAGATTGGATGATGAGCGCTGGACGAGGTTTGCCGAAATCGCCGGGCATGGCGATGGTGACGAGATCGCCCCGCTTCATGCCTCGCGCTCAGGGAGCATATCGAGGAGCGCCGCCTCCATGAAGGCATCCAGTTCCCGATCGGCCGCATCTGTCGCCGCGACGACCCGAGCCTGCCGCGCGCATTCTTCGGCAAAGCCCGCCCTCCGGGTGTCGGGCACCCAGATCTGGATGGGCCGCAGGCCAGCCGCCCGGAGCGCATCACGACGCTTGCTGACGCGCTGACCGACAGTTGCCGACATGACGAGACCTTTCCCGAGGCGTTACATGTAACGTAGGCTCCGCATGCGACCATGCCAAGGCGCCAGGACGGTGACGAACCGCCGGTCCTCGGTCTCAGTCGAAATCCGCCGCCGCGCGGTCGAGCAACCATGTCAGGGTGCCGACGCTCGAGATGTGGCGCGCGGGCAAATCCTCGCCCTCGGCGATCCGGGCAAGGGGATCGCGCTTGCCCGCCCCCGTGACCAGAACGAGAAGCTGCCGCGAGGAGGCGAGCGCCGGAAAGGTGAGGGTGACGCGCGGCACGAATGGCGTGAGCCCTGCCTCGGGCACGGCGGCGACCCAGGATTCGCGTTCGTTCACGGCGGGCTTGCCCGGAAACAGGGAGGCGGTGTGCCCGTCCTCGCCGAGGCCGAGAAGCACGAGATCGAAGAGCGGGCGCGCCGGGTCGAGGCTATCGGCGCCGTAGAAGTCGCTCAGGGTCGCCGCATAGGCGGAGACCGCCGAGTCCAGCGTCCCGTCGGTGGGAATGCCGTGGAGATGGCCCTCGGGGATCGGGGCGTCCCCGAACGCCACGCGGGCCATGTGCATGTTGCTGGCCTCATCGGTCCAAGGCACGAACCGGTCGTCGCCGAAGAACCAGTGCAGCCGGTCCCAGGGGAGGGCACCGACATAGTCGGGTCCGCCCAGCAGGGTGTAGAGCCGCTTCGGCGTGGACCCGCCCGAGAGGCAGATGGCGATGCGCTCCTGCTTGCTCTCGACGCAGAGGGTCACGAGGCGGTCGGCCGCCGCGCGGGCGACGCTCTCGCCATCGGGAAAGATTTCCGCGTTGTTCGGTAGCGGGATCATGCGGAGATGCCTCCTCCTGGTCTGGTCCTCGATCGCCTGCACGACAGGCTATTTCGGTTCGACGTGGCCGCCGAAGCCCTTGCGCATGGCCGAGAGCAGCTTGTCCGCGTAGGAGGCGTCCTCGCGCGAGCGGAAGCGGGCGTAGAGGGCGGCCGAGAGCACATTGGCCGGTACCGATTCCTCGATGGCCGCGTTCAACGTCCAGCGCCCCTCGCCGGAATCGGCGACGAAGCCGGAGAAACCGTCCAGGGCTTCGTTGCCCGCCAGCGCCCCGGCCGTCAGGTCGAGGAGCCAGGACGAGACCACGCTGCCGCGCCGCCAGACTTCGGCGATGTCACCGATATTGAGGTCGAAGCGCTGGTCCTCGGCCAGATCCTTCGAATTGGCGTGTTTCAGGATGTCGAATCCCTCGGCATAGGCCTGCATCAGCCCGTACTCGATGCCGTTATGGACCATCTTGACGAAATGCCCGGCCCCGCTCGGCCCGGCATGGATGTAGCCCTCCTCGGCGCGGGTATCGCGGCCCTCACGGCCCGGCGTCTTCGGGATGGTGCCGACGCCCGGCGCCAGGGTCTTGAAGATCGGGTCGAGCCTGTCGAGGGCGTCGTTGCTCCCCCCGATCATCATGCAATAGCCGCGTTCCAGGCCCCAGACGCCGCCCGACGTGCCGACATCGACGTAGTGGATGCCCTTCGGCTTCAGGGTGGCCGCCCGCCGGATGTCGTCCTTGTAGAACGAGTTACCGCCGTCGATGATGACGTCGTCCGCCTGCATCAGGTCGCCGAGCTGCGCCACGGTGGCCTCGGTGATCGCGCCCGCCGGAAGCATCACCCAGGCCGCGCGCGGCACGTCGAGTTTGGAGACGAACTCTTCCAAGCTCGCCGCCCCGGTGGCGCCCTCGGCGACCAGGGCCGCCACGGCCTCCGGGTTCTGGTCGAACACCACCGCCGTGTGTCCGTCCCGCAGGAGGCGGCGGACGATGTTGCCGCCCATTCGGCCGAGGCCGATCATGCCGAGTTGCATTGGGGATCTCCTGATTGAGGGGGCCTCGTCAGCCCGAGCACCGATGCGTGGTCCTATCAACCCACCTCATCCTGAGGCGCCGCAGCGCAGCGGAGGCCTCGAAGGAGCCCTCCAGCCGGCACGGTGATCTCTGGAGTCCTCCTTCGAGGCCCGCAGGAGCGGGCACCTCAGGATGAGGTAGTAGGTTGGAATGATCCGGCGGTTCCGGGTCATCCCGCTGTCCTCACACCACCGCCGCCTTGATCGCCGCCGCGATGCGCTTGAGCCCGGCTTCCACGTCGCCACCCTTGATGTGGACGCGTAGGGCCCGGCGGCCGCGCTCGGCCAGGACCGCGAAATCGCCGCGCGCCTGGGCCGCCACCACGGTGCCGAAGCCCAGCGCCCGGCCGGGGATCGCGAGATCCTCTGACGGGTCGGCGGTGATCTGCAGGAACACTCCGGTATCCGGCCCGCCCTTGTAGGCCTGGCCGGTGGAGTGGAGGAAGCGCGGCCCGAATTCGAGGCAGGTCGCGACCTTGCGCTTGTCGCGCAGAGCGATGCGCGCCTCCTGCAGGATGGCGTGGTGCGCCTCGTTGCGGGCGACGTAGGCCAGCAAGGCGGCGTAGTCGCCGTCCTTGATCCGCGCGAGATGGGCCTTCAGGGCCGCCTCGAACCCGTCCGCCGTCTGCGGCAGAGCCCCGGCATTGGTCGGGTCGGCGTAGAGGGCGATGGTCTCGCCGTCGAAGAGCGGCGTTTCGGAGGGCAGCGAACCGCTCTTCTCGGCGGCGTCGAACAGCTTCTTCGTCTCGATCTTGCTCGCTTCCACGTCCGGCTGGTCGAACGGGTTGATGCCGAGCAGCGCGCCGGCCACCGCCGTGGCGATCTCGAAGCGGAAGAATTCCTGCGGCAGCTGCTCCTCGTTCGCCATGGTGACGTGGGCGACGGGGTGCCCTTCGCGCTCCAGACTGCGCACCGCCTCGTCCTGCTGCGCGTCCGCCCGGTTGTCGAGGCGCAGATAGACGAAGAAGCGGTCGCGGCCATAGACCGCCGGCACGCCCACCGGCTCGCCGTCGACGGGGATGAGACCCTTGCCGTCCTTGCCGGTGGATTCGGCGATGAGCTGCTCGGCCCAGGCCCCGAACGTGTCGATGCCCGGCGAGGCGATGAACGTCACCTTGTCGCGACCGTCATGCAGCGCCGCCGCCGCCATGGCGGTGCCCAGCAGAACGCCGGGATTCTGGGCCGGCGGCACGGCCGGGCCGCAGGAGCGGACCATGGTCCGCGCCGTGTCGAGGAACTGCTTCACGTCGATGCCGGACGCCGCCGCCGGGACCAGGCCGAAGGCCGAGAGCACCGAATAGCGGCCGCCGATCTGCTTCACCCCGTAGAAGATCCTGCGGAAATTGTCCGCCTTGGCCGCCGCCTCCATGGCCGAGCCGGGATCGGTGACGGCCACGAAATGCGCGCCGGCCCGCTCGCCGACCAACGCCTTCATCCGGCCGAGGAAATAGTCGCGGAACACGTTGGGCTCGAGGGTGGAGCCGGATTTCGAGGCGACGATGAACAGGGTCGTCTCGAGGTTCACCGCGCCTTCCGTGGCGCGGACCTGATCGGGATCGGTGGAATCGAGGATGCGCAGCGTCGGGAAACCGTCGCGGGTGCCGTAGGTCTCGGCCAGCACTTCCGGGCCGAGGCTCGACCCGCCCATGCCGAGGACGACGACGTCGGTGAAGCCGGTCTGCCGGACATCCTCGGCGAAGGCCTGGTATTCGGAGACACGGGCGAGTTCGTCCTCGACGATGCGGAGCCAGCCGAGCCACTGGTCCTCGTCGGCATTCGACCAGACCGTCTTGTCATGCGCCCAGAGCCGGCGGATCGAGCCCGAGGCGCGCCAGGATTCGACGGCCTTCTTCGCCTCCGCGCCGATGGCATCGCCGAGGATCAGGGTCTGGCCGTCGAGCTTGGCGCCGAGGAAATCGGCGCGCTTGCCCGCCACCGCACCGAGCAGCTTGTCGGCGGCGTCGATGAAGAGCTGGACGCCCTCCTCCACGAGTTGCTTGGCCACCGCACCGATGTCGATGCCGGCCCTGGCCAGACGGGCCATCACCGCTTCGGCGTCGCCGAGGTTCTCCTCGATGGCGGACTTGACCGTGCCGTGGTCGCGGAACGCGTCCATCGTGGCCGGCGGCATGGTGTTGACGGTATCGCGGCCGATCAACTCTTCGACGTAGAGCACGTCGGAATAGGCCTTGTTCTTGGTCCCCGTGGAGGCCCAGAGCAGGCGCTGCGCCTTGGCGCCCTTCTGCGCGAGCGCCTGCCATTTCGGCTCGGCGAAGATGCGCTTGTAGCGCTGGTAGGCGAGCTTGGCGTTGGCGATGGCCACCTTGCCCTTGAGGGCTTCCAGCTCCGCCTTCTCATCGGGATCGTTGGCTTCCGCGATCTTGGTGTCGAGGGCCTTGTCCACGGTGACGTCGATACGGCTGATGAAGAAGCTCGCGACGCTGGCGACCTTCGAGACGTCGCCGCCCTTGGCGCCGAACTCCTCCAGGCCGTCGATGAAGGCGCGCGCCACCTCCTCGTAGGAATCCTGGCCGAAGAGCAGGGTGACGTTGATGCTGATCCCGTCGGCGGTGAGGGCGCGGATCGCCGGGATGCCGGCCGGGGTGGCGGGCACCTTCACCATCAGGTTGTCGCGGGCCACGGTCTTGTGCAGGCGGCGGGCCTCGTCGAGGGTCTCCTCGGTGTCGAGGGCGAGGTAGGGCGAGACTTCGAGGCTGACATAGCCGTCGGCGCCGTCGCTCTCCTCGTAGACGGGGCGCAGCACGTCGGCCGCCGCCTGGATGTCGGCGATGGCACAGCCCTCGTAGAGATCGATGACGCGGGCATCGCCCGCATCCATGACCTCCTTCAGCGCACCGTCATATTCCGTGGAATCGCCGATCGCCTTCTCGAAGATCGAGGGGTTCGAGGTCACGCCCCGCAGGCCGTCCTCGTCCACCAGCTTCTTGAGGCGTCCATCGGCGATGAAACCGCGGGCCACGAAATCCAGCCACACGGCCTGGCCCTGTTCAGGGAAGAGAGCCTTGAGCGGGTTCATGCAAAAACTCCTCGTCGTCGGTCGTCGTGAGTAGCGCGCGAAAGGCGGCGTCGTTCAACACTCGTTGTCAGTGTGCGCGCCTCTCCTCCCCCTTGTGGAGAGGAGCCGGAGGTGGGCGTGGCTCCGCTGGCCTCCGCAGCCCGCGGGTCACCCAACCACCCCCACCCCTGACCCCTCCCCACAAGGGGAGGGGGACGTGCGTTCCGTCGTTCAGGGAACCCGCGAGACCTACTTCTTGTGCCGCGCGATCTGGTCGCGGGCGGCCTGCAGCACCTTCTCCGGCGTGAAGCCGAACTTGGTCTGCAGATCCTTGATCGGGGCCGAGGACCCGAACGTGTGCATGCCGATGATCGCGCCGGCGGAGCCCGCATAGCGGTCCCAACCGATGACCGAGCCCTGCTCGACAGCGACGCGGGCGAGCACCTCCGGCGTCAGCACCGCGTTGCGGTAGGCCTCGTCCTGACGCTCGAACAGGTCCCAGGACGGCATCGAGACCACGCGGGCCTTGATGCCCTCCGCCGTCAGCGCCTCGTAGGCCGAGACGCAGAGCTGCACCTCGCTGCCCGTGCCGATGAGGATGACCTCCGGCGTCCCCTCGCAATCGGCCAGCACGTAGCCGCCCTTCGCGACGCCGGCGGCGCTGCCGTACTTAGTCCGGTCGAAGGTCGGCAGCGGCTGGCGGCTCAGGGCCAGCACCGCCGGCTGATCCTTCAACCCCATGATGACCCGGTAGGCTTCCGCCACCTCGTTGGCATCCGCCGGGCGCAGGGTGACGAGGCCGGGGATGGCACGGAGCGTCAGGAGCTGCTCCACCGGCTGGTGGGTGGGGCCATCCTCGCCGACGCCGATGGAATCGTGCGTGAAGACGTGGAAGACCGGCAGTTCCATCAGCGAGGCGAGGCGGATCGGAGGCCGCATGTAATCGGCGAAGACCAGGAAGGTCGCTCCGTAGGCGCGCAGGCCGACGAGGCCGAGGCCGTTGACGATCGACCCCATGGCGTGTTCGCGGACGCCGAAATGGATGTTGCGGCCGCCCGGCTCGAAGGGCGAGAGGGTACCGGCCCCCTCGAATTCGAGCTTGGTCTTGTTGGAGGGCGCCAGATCCGCCGAACCGCCGAGCAGGTGGGGCACGTTCTTGGCGATGGCGTTGAGCACCTTGCCGGAGGATTCGCGCGTGGCCATGCCCTTGGCGTCGGCCGGGAAGACCGGGATGTCCTTGTCCCAGCCCTCGGGCAGGCGGCCCGTGAGGAGGGCGTCGATCTCTTCGGCCAGGGCCGGATCGGAGGCCTTGGCCTCGGCCATGAAACCTTCCCAGGTGGCGAACAGCTCGGCGCCGCGCTGGCCGATGCCGCTGCGGAAGTTCTCCACCACGCCGTCCGGCACCAGGAACTGGGAATCCTCGGGCCAGCCATAGGCCCGCTTGGCACCCTTCACCTCCTCCTCGCCCAGGGCGTCGGAATGGGCCTTCGAGGTGTTCTGCTTCTTCGGGGCGCCGAAGCCGATGATCGAGTTGACGACGATGAGCGTCGGCCGGTCGCTGGATTGGAGGAAGGTCTCCAGGGCGGCGGAAATGGCATGGACGTCGTTGGCGTCGGCCACCCGCAGGACCTGCCAGCCATAGGAGAGGAAGCGCGTCGCCACCTCTTCCGAGAAGGCGAGTTCGGTGTGCCCCTCAATGGTGATCGTGTTGTTGTCGTAGATCCAGCACAGGTTCGACAGGCGCAGATGCCCGGCGATGGAGGCGGCCTCGGCGGCCACGCCCTCCATCAGGTCGCCATCCGAACAGATCGCGTAGACGTTGAAGTCGAACAGCGGCAGGTCGGGACGGTTCAGGGTCTCACCGAGGAAGCGGCCGCCCATCGCCATGCCGACGGAATTGGCGACGCCCTGGCCGAGAGGCCCGGTGGTGGTCTCGACGCCGGTGGTGAAATGGTATTCCGGGTGCCCCGGCGTCTTGCTGTCGAGCTGGCGGAAGTTCTTGATGTCCTCGATGGTGATCGCAGGCTCGTTGCCGCCATCGGTCTGGGCGACACCGGCGAGGTGCAGCAGCCCGTAGAGCAGCATCGAGGCATGGCCCGCCGAGAGCACGAACCGGTCGCGGTTGGGCCAGTGCGGATGCGCCGGATCGTAGCGGAGATAGCGATTCCACAGGGTGTAGGCCACGGGCGCCAGGGCCATCGGCGCGCCGGCATGGCCGGAATTCGCCTTCTGCACCGCGTCGATCGCCAGGGTACGCAGGGTGTCGATGGAGAGCTTGTCGATCTCGCTCAGTTCACCCTTCGGCTTGGTCTCGGCTCCGCTCATGGTCTCGTCTTCCTATTCTTTGCGGGGCTGCGGCGATCAGCTGTGCTGGGCCGCGGCGCCTTCTCAATTTGCGACACCCTGGCCGGGAGAACTCGCCCGGTTCGGCGATGTGGCCCGGGCGAGGGCGGATTTCTCGCTGCGCTCCCGCGCCGGCCCGCTGGCACGGCTATAGTTCAAAATCGTGTTCACCAACGTGACGTGACTGAACGCCTGGGGGAAATTGCCCACAAGGCGCTTGGCTCCCACGTCGTATTCCTCCGCCACGAGCCCGACATCGTTGCAGACGCCGATGAGGCGTTCGATCAGCTCCCGCGCCTCGTGGCAGCGGTCGAGGCCGATGAGATTGTCGGCGTACCAGAAGCTACAGGGCAGGAAAGCCCCCTCGCCGCCGGGCAGACCATCGGTATTGTCATCCTCGGTGTCGTAGCGCAGCACGAATCCGTCACGCATCAGGTGTTTGCCGATGGCCTCCACCGTGCCGACGACACGCGGGTCGTCCTGGGGCAGGAAGCCCATATGGGCGATGAGGAGCAGGCTCGCATCGAGGGTCTTGGCCCCGTAATACTGGACGAAGCTGTTCAGCTCCTTGTCGAACCCCTTCTCGCAGACCTCCTCGTGGATATGGTCGCGGATCGCACGCCAGCGATCCACGGGGGCGGGCGGCCCGTCGCCCATCTCGAAGGAGCGGATGGCCCGGTCGAAGGCGACCCAGGCCATGACCTTGGAATGGACGAAGTGGCGGCGCCCGCCGCGCACCTCCCAGATGCCCTCGTCGGGCTCGCTCCAGACCTTCTCCAGATGCTCCAGCAGGGCGAGGCCCACGCGCCAGCCGTCGGCATCGCCGAGAAGGCCGCGCTGACGGGCCTGATAGAGCGCGTCGAAGATCTCGCCGTAGACATCGAGCTGGAACTGGTCGACCGCCGCGTTGCCGATCCGCACCGGCTTCGACCCCTCGTAGCCGGGAAGCCAGTCGAGCTCGATCTCGGGCAGGAGCCGCTCGCCTGCGATGCCGTAGAGGATGTGCGCCTGTTCCGGATTGCCGGCCACGGCGCGGATCAGCCAGTCGCGCCAGGCCCGCGCCTCGTCGAGAAAGCCGCCATCCATCAGGGCGATCAGGGTGAAGGTCGAATCCCGCAGCCAGCAGAACCGGTAATCCCAGTTGCGCACGCCGCCGAGTTCCTCGGGCAGGGAGGTGGTGGGCGCGGCCACGATCCCGCCCGTGGGCGTGTAGATCAGAGCCTTGAGTGTCAGCAGCGAGCGCTTGAGGATCGCGTCCCAGGGCGTGCCGGACGCGCAGCGGCTCGACCAGTCGCGCCAGTAGCGATCGGTCTGGAACAGCACCTTGCGCGGCTCGATCGGAGGCGGGTCGTCCTCGTGCGAGGGGCCGTAGCTGAGGCAGAACGACAGGCTCTCGCCCTCCGCCACGGTGAAGTCCGAAACCGTGGTCTGACCGACCCCATCGAGGGGCGCGCGAGTGCGGAGAACCACCTTATGGGGACCGGAAATCGCCCGCAGGTCACCGAGTTCGTTGTGAGACACCCAAGGCACCGCGAGCCCGTAATCGAAGCGCACGGCGAGGACCATGCGCATGTCGACCGAGCCGGACAGGCCTTCGACGATGCGCACCATGTGCGACCCGTCATTGGCCGGCATGTAGTCGATCACCCTGGCCTCGCCTGCGGAGGTCACATAGCGCGTCTCGAGGACGAGACTGCCCTCCCGGTAGCGGCGCGTGACCGTGGCCTCGCCATCCGCCGGGGACAGTTTCCAGAACCCGTGTTCCTCGGTGCCGAGGAGGGAGGCGAAACAGGCGGCGGAATCGAAACGGGGCCAGCAGAGCCAGTCGATGCTGCCGTCGCGCCCGATCAGCGCAGCGGTGCGGCCATCGCCGACCAGCGCGTAATCCTCGATCCGTCCCGCCATGCCCATCCTTGCCGCCGGGCCCCCGCGGCAATGCGGTCCTCGCGCCCGTCTCGTCGACGAAGGCTCACCTAGTCCCCGACAGGGGGAGAATCCAGCGGCAAAGCTCTGAAAGAAAGGTCGGACCGGCCCGAAACCGCGCGTGATGCGCGGTGCAGTGCGATCAGGGCCGCAACGGCAGGCGGTCGACGAGCCCGGTCACGACATTGCCGAGGGCCAGGGCCTCGGCGCCCACCGCCGCGCTCTGGGTGCCGACGAAGCTGCCGGCCCGGCTGATCGCGGAGATCGCCGGCGCGAAGGGCAGGGCGAGATGCGGAATCAGTTCCTCGTCCGCCTCGGCCTCGACCCGGAACGGCTCGGGCGAGACGGCGGCCTTCGCAGCGACGACCGACGGAACCCGGTTGGCGTCGGGTCTCGTCGCCTCGGTCTTCGCCATTTCGGACCGCGCGGAATCGGGCCGGCGTTGAGACGGTTTCACGGCGGCGGTGCGGGACGTCGCGCGGCGCGGCGCGACGCTGGCGGTCGTGGTCACGAGGTCGCGCAGCGGAAACTGATCACGGAAGGCGAAGGCGGCCGGGACGAAGGCCGTGCCCAGATCGGCGGTCTCGATCGGGCTCGCCTGCGTCGTCCGGCTCTCCATCTCGACGATCCGCGTGCTGGCGGGCGTCTCGGGAACGGGCGCGGAAGGCGTCTGGCAGAGGAAGGAGGCGGCGGACACGATCACCGCGACGACGATCGTCGGCAGCAGGGGAAGCGCCATGCCGGTCCCGGCCTCGGAGGCGAGGGCGTTCTCGACAGGCTGCGATATGCGGCACTCCACCATCCGAACACCTCACCCCGCTTCGACACCGCCATTAGCGCCCGCGTTTGCGGCGGAAGCTGGGCCATTTCCTTTCCCGAACGTATCGAAAGGTGTCGAAGCCGATGATTTGGCCACGGTCTTTTTCGGCGATGCCGGTGTGTCGGGGAGATCCGTGCGGTCGAGCCCTGTGTTAGGTACGCCTCTTGCCCGTTCCCGCCGGCACGAACCGGCCGTCCCGCCCCCCATTGGGCCCCGATGACAGAACCTTCCTTCACCGTCGCCGTGATCGATCCGAGCCGGGCCCGCGCAGCGATCCTCGAAGAGGGCCTGCGCGCCGCCGGAATCGCGGATGTGGTCATCATCCCCGACACCGCCGACCTGCCGGCGCAGGTGGCCGCCCTCAATCCCGACGTGGTGGTGATCCACCTGGAGAGCCCCAGCCGGGACATCCTCGAACAAATGTCGGGCCTGTCCCGCCATGTGGAGCGGCCGGTGGCGATGTTCGTCGACCGCTCGGACGCGCCGATGATGCAGGCGGCGGTGGATGCCGGTATCTCGGCCTATGTGGTGGACGGGCTGCATCCCCAGCGCATCCGGTCGATCCTCGACATCGCCATCCTGCGGTTCCAGGCCTTCGCCCGGCTGCAGCGGGAACTGGTGGAGGCGCGGGGCGAGCTCGCCGACCGGAAGATCGTGGAGCGCGCCAAGGGCATCCTCATGGCCGCCCGCTCCCTCAGCGAGGAGGAGGCCTACAAGCTGATGCGGCGCAAGGCCATGAACGAGAAGAGCAAGATCGCCGACATCGCCCGCGCCATCGTCACCACGGCGGACCTGTTCGGATGAGGCTCGCGCTCGGATACGTCCCCCTCGTGGATGCCGCGAGCCTGATCGCGGCGGCGGAGCTCGGCTTCGCCAAGGCCGAGGGGCTCACCCTCGACCTCGTGCGCGAGCCCTCCTGGGCGACCCTGCGCGACAAGCTGGCGGTGGGCCATCTCGATGGCGCGCATATGCTAGCGCCCCTCGCCATCGCCAGCGCGCTCGGGCTGAGCGGGCCGCTGACCCGGCTTTGCGTGCCGATGGCGCTCAACCTCAACGGCAACGCCATCACGGTGTCCCGCCCCCTATGGGAGGCGATGGAGGCCGCGGACGACGAGGTCGACACCGTGGCCGCCGCTTTCGCGCACATCGCCATGCGGCGGGAGCGGGAGGGGAGGCCATTGACGCTGGGCACGGTGCATCCGTTCTCCAGCCACACCTACCAGCTCCGGATCTTCGCCGAGCGCGGCGGCCTCGACCTCGACACGCAGACGCGCCTCGTGGTGATCCCGCCGCCACAGATCGCCGAGGCGCTGCGGCGCGAACTGATCGACGGGTTCTGCGTCGGGAGCCCCTGGAACAGCGTCGCCGTGGCGGAGGGGTATGGCCGCATCGCGGTCCTCGGCAGTGAACTCCTGCCCGATTGCCCGGAGAAGGTTCTGGCCCTGCCGGAATCCGAAGCGCCGCGCTGCGCCCCCCTGGTGCGTGCCCTCGACCGGGCCGGGCGCTGGTGCGCCGATCCCGGCAACAGCGCCGAACTCGCCTCCCTCCTTTCGCGCGACGGCTACCTGAACGTACCGGCGCCGATTCTCGAACGGGCGCTCACGGGGGACGTGATCGTCGATTCCGACGGGCGGCGGCGGCGGGACCCGCATTTCAGCCTGTTCGGCGAGCGCGCGCACCGGCCCGACCCCGGCCATGCGGATTGGTTCGTCGGCGAGGCGGAGCGCGCCGGACAGCTTGTCGCCTCCGACGAGCTTCGTTCCGCCGCCCGCGCGATCTACCGCCCGGACCTGTTCGATGCCGCTCTGAGCGGCTGATCGGGGCCGGACGCCGCTTTTGGCGGCACGAAAAGCCTCCCGATTGTGCAACGCACGCCCCGCCGAAGCCGCAGGGCCGCGTGCTCTCCCGCGCCGTCCGAACCGCCTTCGGACTTAGAGCCGTTACAGGCTGGACTGCGTCTGGCACGGAACCTGCTGAGCCTATCCCGCTCGTCAACGGCGACGGGCACGAATGTCGGCAGAGCCGCTGACCCAAGTAACCCGTTGGCGCGCTTTCGCGGCTGCCTTCGGTTGCGTTTGGGCAGCGGTTTTTTTTCGTTTTCGGGTCGAATGCTTAAGCTTCGAGGGATCGAGTTTTCCATGACTGACGGGTTTCAGAACAGCCGCCGCAGCCTCTTGAAGGGCGCCGCCGCGACCTTGTCGCTGGCAGCCCTGGCGCGCACTGCGCTGCCCGGCGGTGCCTTCGCGCAGGGGGCCGGCCCGGAAGTGAAGGGCGCCAAGCTCGGTTTCATCGCCCTCACCGATGCCGGTCCGCTCTTCGTCGCCAAGGAAAAGGGCTTCTTCGCCAAGCACGGCATGCCCGACGTGGAGGTGCTGAAACAGGCGAGCTGGGGCACCACCCGCGACAACCTCGTGCTCGGCTCGGAGGGGAACGGCATCGACGGCGCTCACATCCTGACGCCGATGCCCTACCTGATCTCGGCCGGCCGCGTGACGCAGAACAACGTCCCCGTGCCGATGCAGATCCTGGCGCGCCTCAACACCAACGGCCAATGCGTCTCGGTGGCCAAGGAGTATCTGGACGCCAAGGTCTCCCTCGATTCCAAGGTGTTCAAGGCGGCGATCGACAAGAAGAAGGCCGCCGGCAAGTCGGTGAAGGCGGCCATGACCTTCCCCGGCGGCACCCACGACCTCTGGATCCGCTACTGGCTCGCCGCCGGCGGGATCGACCCCGACAAGGACATCGAGACCATCGTCGTGCCGCCGCCCCAGATGGTGGCGAACATGAAGGTCGGCACGATGGATTGCTTCTGCGTCGGCGAGCCGTGGAACGCGCAGCTCGTGCAGCAGGGCCTCGGCTACACCGCGCTGACCACCGGCGAATTGTGGAAGGACCACCCGGAGAAGGCGTTCGCCATGCGCGCCTCCTGGGTCGAGAAGAACCCCATCGCCGCCAAGGCCCTGACCATGGCGGTGCTGGAAGCGCAGATGTGGTGCGACAAGCCCGAGAACCGGGACGAGTTCTCGGCAATCGTCGCCAAGCGCCAGTGGATCAACATCCCCGTCGGCGACGTCGCCGGCCGCATGAAGGGCACCATCGATTACGGCGACGGCCGCGTGGTCGAGAACAGCCCCTACGTCATGAAGTTCTTCGCCGACAACGCCTCCTACCCCTACCAGAGCCACGACCTCTGGTTCCTCACCGAGGACATCCGCTGGGGCAAGTTCGACGCGCAGACGGACACCAAGGCGCTCATCGCCAAGGTGAACCGCGAGGATATCTGGCGCGACGCCGCCAAGGCGCTGGGCGTCACCGCGATCCCGAGCTCCACGTCGCGCGGCAAGGAGACCTTCTTCGACGGAAAGGTCTTCGATCCCGCCGATCCCGCCGCCTACCTGTCCAGCCTCGGCATCAAGAGGATCGCGTGATGGCCAACACCTCCACCATCGCCGTGACGGGAGCCGCCGCGAAACCGGCGGCCAAGGCCCCGCGCAAGCCCCTGGTGACCCTGGCGACGTTCCGCCGGATCGCCGTCAACCTGATCCCGCCGGTCGTGGTGCTGATCGCCTTCCTGGTGATCTGGGAGCTGCTGTGCTCGCGGCCCACCGCCGGTCTGCCGCCGCCCTCGCGCGTCGTCACCGAGGCGTGGGACATCATCGCCCACCCGTTCTACGACAATGGCGGCACCGACAAGGGCCTGTTCTGGCACATCTACGCCAGCATCCAGCGCGTCGCCTTCGGCTTCGCCCTGGCCACCGTCGTGGGCATCATGGTCGGCACCCTGATCGGCCAGTCGGACTGGGCCATGCGCGGCCTCGACCCGATCTTCCAGGTGCTGCGCACGATCCCGCCGCTGGCCTGGCTGCCGCTCTCCCTCGCGGCGTTCCGCGACGGCCAGCCCTCGGCCATCTTCGTGATCTTCATCACCTCGATCTGGCCGATCATCATCAACACGGCGGTGGGCATCCGCAACATCCCGCAGGATTACCGCAACGTGGCGGCGGTGCTGCGCCTCAACCCGCTCGAATTCTTCGTGAAGATCATGCTGCCCTCGGCGGCTCCCTACATCTTCACGGGGCTTCGCATCGGCGTCGGTCTGTCCTGGCTCGCCATCGTGGCGGCGGAGATGCTCATCGGCGGCGTCGGCATCGGCTTCTTCATCTGGGACGCCTGGAACTCGTCGCACATCTCCGAGATCATCGTCGCCCTCGTCTATGTCGGGGTGATCGGGTTCTTCCTCGACCGGTTCGTGGCCTTCATCGGCACCCTCGTCACCCGCGGCGCCACCGCCTGAACGCCTCCGCACGGCACGCCGGGGCTTCCCCGTCGTGCCGTGCCCCGACCGCCTCTCGCAGAGGGACACGAGACCCATGAGCTATCTCAGCATCGAGAATGTCGGCATCAGCTTCACCCGCGCCGGGCGCACCAACGAGGTGCTGCGCGACGTGAGCGTGAAGATCGACAAGGGCGAGTTCGTCTCGCTGATCGGCCATTCCGGCTGCGGCAAGTCGACGGTGCTCAACATCGTCGCCGGGCTGCTCAAGGCCTCCACCGGCGGCGTCCTCCTTGAAGAGAAGGAGGTGAACAGCCCCGGCCCGGACCGCGCCGTGGTGTTCCAGAACCATTCCCTGCTGCCCTGGCTGACCGTGCGCGAGAACGTGGCGCTCGCCGTCGAGAAGGTGCTCAAGGGCAAGAAGACCAAGGCCGAGCGGTCCGAATGGATCGACCACAACCTCGCCCTCGTGAACATGACCCATGCCGCGGACCGTCGCCCCAACGAGATCTCGGGCGGCATGAAGCAGCGCGTCGGCATCGCCCGGGCGCTCGCCATGGAGCCGAAGGTGCTCCTCCTCGACGAACCGTTCGGGGCGCTGGACGCGCTGACCCGCGCCCATCTGCAGGACTCGCTGATGGACATCCATGCGCGGCTGAAGAACGCCGTGATCATGATCACCCACGATGTCGACGAGGCGGTGCTGCTCTCGGACCGGATCGTGATGATGACCAACGGTCCCTCGGCCACGGTCGGCGAGATCCTGAAGGTCGATCTCGAGCGTCCCCGCCGCCGCCTCGATCTGGTGGAGGACGCCACTTACACCCATGCTCGCGCCGCAGTGCTCGAGTTCCTCTATGCCCGCCACGCCAAACCCGCCATGGCGGCGTGAGGATCGGACGCAGGTCATGAAGGAGCGTCTGGTGGTGATCGGCAACGGCATGGCGTCGTTGCGGTTTCTGGAGCGGCTGACCGAGCGCGCGCCCGGTCGCTACGACGTCACCGTCGTGGGTGCCGAGCCGCAGGCGGCCTATAACCGCGTGCTGCTCTCGTCCCTGCTGGGCGGCGAGGTGGATGAGGCGGCCTGCGCGTTCCGGGGCCTCGACTGGTACGAGGCGCACGGCATCCGCCTCATCACCGGAGCGCCGGTGACGCAGATCGACCGGGAGAACGCCCTCGTCATGGTCGGCGAGACCCATGTCCTGCCCTTCGACAAGCTCGTTCTCGCGGTCGGCTCGTTGCCGATCCGGCTGCCGAAGCCCGGCATGGACCTGCCCGGCATCATCACCTTCCGCGATCTCGCGGATGTGGCGGCGATCCGGAAGGCCGCGGTGACGGGGGCGAAGGCCATCGTCATCGGCGGCGGCCTGCTCGGGTTGGAGGCCGCCGTCGGCCTCGCGCGGCTCGGGGTCGACACCACCCTGCTCCATGTCATGGACCGGCTGATGGAGCGCCAACTCGACCACCACGCCGCCGGCCTGGTGAAGCGCGCCATGGAATCCCGCGGTGTCCGCGTCCTCCTCAAGGCCGATACCGCCCATGTGGAGGGCGACGGCCGGGTCGAGCGCCTCGTCCTGTCGGACGGCACGGTGCTGCCGGCCGACCTCGTGGTGATGTCGGTGGGGGTACGCCCCAATGCCGTCCTCGCCCAGGGCGCCGGGCTCGATGTCGGGCGCGGCATCAAGGTCGACGACCGGATGACGAGCTCCGATCCGCGCATCTTCGCGCTCGGCGAATGCGCCGAGCATCGCGGCATGGTCTACGGCCTCGTCGAGCCCGCCTACGACCAGGCCGAAGTGTTGAGCCGCCACCTCGTCGGCGAGGAGGCGGCCTATCTCGGCACATCGCTGGCCACCAGCCTCAAGGTCTCGGGCCTGCCGGTCTTCTCGGCCGGCGAGATCGAGGCGCCCGAACATGCCGAGACGGTGGTGATGTCGGACCCCGGCCTCGGCCTCTACCGGAAGCTGATCATCGGCGACGGCAAGCTCCTCGGCGCCGTCTTCGTCGGCGACATCGCCGAACAGGGCTGGTGCAAGACGCTGATCCGCACCGGCGAACCGATCGCCGATCACCGAGACGACCTGATGTTCGGGCGCGTCCACGCCCCCGATTCCCAATCCCTGGCAGCATGATGGAGGCTTCCATGGCCGACGACTTCAACGCCGAGCAGAAGCGCTACCTCGAAGGCTTCGCCTCGGGCATCGCCGCCGCCCGCCTCACCGGCGGCCTCGCCCTCGGGCAGGGTGCCGCCGCGCCCTCCGAGCCCACCGGCCCGGACGCCATCCACATCAAGGCCCAGGACGCCACGGTGAAGGCCGGCGGCAAGCTCTGCGACCAGGAGAAGTGGAAGCGGGCGGAGAACCCGTTCGACGGGCACAACCGCCTCATCGCCGAGGCCGCCACCGGTAAGGCCCCGAAGCCGGAGGACAATTTCCGCTGGCGCTATCACGGCCTGTTCTGGCTCGCCCCGGCCAGCGGCGACTTCATGTGCCGCCTGCGCATCCCCAACGGCATCCTGCAGCACTGGCAGTTCGCCGGTATCGCGGATCTCGCCGATGCCCATGGCGGCGGCTACAGCCACGTCACCACCCGCGCCAACCTCCAGGTCCGCGAGATCACGGCGGAGCACGGCCAGCCCTTCCTCGACGGGCTGATCGATCTCGGCCTCACGGCGCGCGGCTCGGGCGCCGACAACATCCGCAACGTGACCGGCTCACCCGTGGCCGGCATCGACGCCCAGGAACTCCTCGACACGCGGCCCCTGGCCAAGTCCTGGCACAACTGGATCATCAACGACCGTTCGCTATACGGCCTGCCGCGCAAGTTCAACGTCGCCTTCGACGGCGGCGGCGTGATGCCGGTGCTGGAGGAGACCAACGATATCGGCTTCCAGGCGGTGAAGGTCCTCGATGGCGCGGCCGTGGAGCCCGGCATCTGGATGCGCCTCGTGCTCGGCGGCATTTCGGGCCACCGCGATCTCGCCCGCGACACCGGCGTGGTGCTGAAGCCCGAGGCCTGCAACAAGGTCGCCGACGCGATCCTGCGGGTCTTCATCAAGAACGGCGACCGGACCAACCGCAACAAGAGCCGGATGAAGTACGTCCTCGATGCCTGGGGCTTCGACAAGTACCTCGCCGCCGTGGAAGACGAGCTCGGATACAAGCTCGACCGGGTCGACCCCGCCCATCTCGCGCCGCGTGCGCCCATGGACCGCTTCTCCCATGTGGGCGTCCACAAACAGGTCCAGCCGGGCCTGAACTGGATCGGCGTGATCCTGCCCGTCGGCAAGATGACCTCCGACCAGATGCGGGAATTGGCAAAGATCTCGTCGGAATGCGGCGACGGCGCCATCCGCATGACGGTGTGGCAGAACTTCCTGTTCTCCGGCGTGCCCGATGCCAAGGTGGCCGAGGTCCAGGCCCGCGTGGCAGCGCTCGGCCTCACCACGGAAGCCTCCAGCATCCGCGCCGGCCTCGTGGCCTGCACCGGCAACAAGGGCTGCAAGTTCGCCGCCTCGGACACGAAGGGCCACGCGCTCGTCATCGCCGATTACATGGAGGCCCACCTGCCGGAACTCGACGTGCCCGTGAACGTGCACGTCACCGGCTGCCACCATAGCTGCGCCCAGCATTACATCGGCGATATCGGCCTCATCGGCGCGAAGGTCGTCGTCTCGGAGGAGGGCGACACGGTCGAGGGCTACGACATCGTCGTCGGCGGCGGCTTCGGCGACAGCCCGAAGATCGGCACCGAGATCTGGAAGGCGGTGAAGGCGGAGGATTGCCCCTCGCGGATCGAGGCGCTGCTGCGCAGCTATCTCGGCCGCCGCGAGAGCCGGGAGGAGAGCTTCCAGGCCTTCACCGCGCGCACCGGCCCCGAGACCCTCCGCAACCTCGCCGAAGATCAACCCGTCCTGAAGGCCGCAGCATGAGCGAGCACGTCATCCCCCCGCTCGTTCTCATCCCCGAGAACGCCCCGTTCAACCCGGATCAGCGTTCCTGGCTGTCGGGCTATTTCGCCGCCCTGCTCGGCCCCGCCGTGGAGGGCGCGACGGCCCTCGCGCCCGGCGATACGGGCAGCGGCCCGAAGCTCGCCGACAATGACGACGCGCCCTGGCACGATCCGTCGATGCCGCTGCCCGACCGGATGGAGCTCGCCAAGGAGCGTCCCGAGCCCCAGAAGCTCATGGCCGCCATGGCCCAGCAGGATTGCGGGCAGTGCGGCTACAATTGCGCCGACTACGCCAACGCTCTGTTCCTGAAGAAGGAAGAGCGCCTGAACCTGTGCCAGCCGGGGGGCAAGGACACCCTCCGCATGCTCAAGAAGCTGGATGAGGAATTCGGCGCGGGCGGCGGCGCGAAGGCGGCCGAAGCGGGGGAGGGCGAGGCCAAGGCGGAAGCGCCCCTCGGACCGCTCGGCTATTGCCGCGAGAACCCGGTGGAGGCCGTGTTCCTGTCCCGCACCCGCCTCAACGAGCCGGGCGGCGAGAAGGAGACCTGGCATGTCGAGATCGATCTCACGGGCACGCCCATCGAGTACGTGGTCGGCGATTCCCTCGGCCTGTTCCCCTCGAACCCGCCGGCCCTGGTGGATGCGGTGATCGCCGAACTCGGCACCCGGCCCGAGCGCATGATCGGCGGTCAGACCCTGCGGAACCGGCTGATCAAGGATTACTCCCTGGGCGCCGCGCCGGACGGGCTCTACCAGCTCCTTTCCCTCCTCACCTCGGGGGAGGCCCGCAAGAAGGCGCGGGCGCTCTCGGCGGGCGAGGACCCGGACGGCGACGCCGCCTATCTCGACGTGCTCGGCGCGCTCCACAAGTTCCCCGGCGCCCGGCCCGACGCGGAGGTGTTCCTGGAAGCCCTCGACGAGCTGCAGCCGCGACTCTACTCGATCTCCTCCTCGCCCAAGGCCGATCCGGGCCGGGTCTCGCTCACGGTCGACGCGGTGCGCTACAACCACCGCTCGCGGCTGCGTCTGGGTGTCGCCTCGACCCATCTCGGCGAACGCATCGCCGAGAAGACCACGGTCAAGGTCTACCTGCAGAAGGCGCACGGCTTCGCCCTGCCGGAGGACCTGTCGAAGGACGTGATCATGTGCGGGCCGGGTACCGGCATCGCACCGTTCCGCGCCTTCCTGCGCGAGCGCGCCGCGACCCAGGCGCCGGGACGCAACTGGCTGTTCTACGGCCACCAGCGCCAGGCCAGCGACTTCTTCTACAAGGACGAGCTGAACGCGCTGAAGGACGGCAAGGTGCTCACCCGCCTGTCCCTCGCCTGGTCGCGGGACGGGACCGAGAAGACCTATGTGCAGGACCGCATGCGCGAGAACGGCGCGGACCTGTGGAAATGGCTCGAAGGCGGCGCCCATTTCTACGTCTGCGGCGATGCCAAGCGCATGGCCAAGGATGTGGAGCGGGCAATCATCGACGTCGCCGGAACCCATGGCGGTAAGAATCCCGACGAGGCCGTGGCCTACCTCGCCCATCTCAAGAAGACCGGGCGGTATCAGGCCGACGTGTACTGAAACCGGGAAACGCCCTCCTTTGCGGGCCATCGGATTCAAACACCTGATCGCGCTGGCAGAGCATGTCCCTCTCCCCCTTGTGGGGAGAGGTCAGGAGTGGGGGTGGCGCCGCTTGTCTCACTCGGCTGAGGGGCACCCAACCACCCCCACCTCCAGCTCCTCCCCACAAGCTCGACGGATCTCGGGCAGGCCCGAGATCCGCTGGGGAGGAGAGCCACGTCGCGCGCCGGCCCGACTCTTGCTGCCCTTCGAACCCTGGAATTCGCCGAGGATTTCGCCATGAACGCGCACGTCCAGGCACCCGCCGCCGCCGTGAAGACCACCTGCCCGTATTGCGGCGTCGGCTGCGGCGTGCTGGCCACCCCCGACGGGTTCGGGGGGGCGGGCATTGCCGGCGATACCGAGCATCCGGCGAATTTCGGCCGCCTCTGCTCCAAGGGCTCGGCCCTCGGCGAGACCCTGTCCCTCGACAGCCGCCTGCTGCATCCCTCCGTCGACGGGGTGCGAGCGAGCTGGGAATCGGCGCTCGGCACCGTGGCCGGCGGCCTGCGCAAGGTCGCCGAGCAGCACGGCCCGGATTCGATCGCCTTCTATCTCTCGGGCCAGCTCCTCACCGAGGATTACTACGTCGCCAACAAGCTCGCGAAGGGCTTCCTCGGCACGCCGCATGTGGACACCAACTCGCGCCTCTGCATGTCGAGCGCGGTGGCCGCCCACCGGCGCGCCTTCGGCTCCGACACGGTGCCGGGCTGCTACGAGGATCTCGACGAGGCCGACGTGATCGTGCTGGTCGGCTCCAACACCGCCTGGTGCCACCCGATCCTGTTCCGCCGCATGGTCGATGCGCGCGCCAAGCGCGGCACCAAGCTCGTGGTGATCGACCCGCGCCGGACCCAGACGGGGGAGGAGGCGGACCTCTTCCTCGGCCTGAAGCCGGGCACCGACACCGCCCTGTTCTCCGGCCTCCTCGTGCATCTCGCGAGCGCGGGCGCCCTCGATTACCGCTTCGTCCTCGACCACACGACGGGCTTCGAGGGGGCGCTCGAACGCGCGCGCTCGATCGCGCCGGACATCGCCGCGACGGCCGCCGCCACCGGCCTTTCGGACGCGGATGTGGGCGCCTTCTTCGCGCTGTTCACCCGCACGAAGCGCGTCGTCACCGCCTTCTCACAGGGGGTGAACCAGTCGGCGCAGGGGACCGACAAGGGCAACGCGATCATCAATTGCCATCTGGCCACCGGCCGCATCGGCAAGGCCGGCGCGGGGCCGTTCTCCCTCACCGGCCAGCCCAACGCCATGGGCGGGCGCGAGGTCGGCGGCCTCGCCAACATGCTGGCCGCCCACATGCATTTCGCCCCCGAGGAGGTGGACCGGGTCCGCCGGTTCTGGTCGGCGCCCAACATCATCACCGGCGAGGGCATGAAGGCCGTCGCCCTGTTCGAGGCGGTGGAGCGCGGCAAGATCAAGGCCCTGTGGGTGATGGGCACCAACCCCGTCGTGTCGATGCCACGCGCCGACGCGATCCGCGAGGCGATCAAGGGCCTCGACCTCTACGTCGTGTCCGAGGCCGTCGCCGACAGCGACACCGCCATGGCGACAGGCCGCAAGACCGTTCTGCTGCCGGCCCAGGCCTGGGGCGAGAAGGACGGCACCGTCACCAATTCCGAGCGGCGCATCTCGCGCCAGCGCAGCTTCCTCAAGGCCCCCGGCGAGGCACGGGCGGATTGGGCGATCATCAGCGACGTCGCCAAGCGCCTCGGCCACGGCGAGGCCTTCGCCTATCCGAACGCCGCCGCGATCTTCCGCGAGCACGCGTCGCTCTCGGCCTTCGAGAACAACGGCACCCGCGACTTCGACATCGGCGCGGTGAGCGATATCTCGGACGCGACCTATGCCGGCGCGAAGCCGCTGCAATGGCCGCTGACGAAGCGCGGGGCCAAGGACGGCAAGCCGCGCCTCTTCGCCGACGGACAGTTCTTCACCTTCGACAAGCGCGCCCGCTTCGTCGCCGTACAGCCCCCGGCCCTAGCCCAGGCGGCGAGCGCGGACTTCCCCTTCGTGCTCAATACCGGCCGGGTCCGCGACCATTGGCACACGATGACGCGCACGGGGAAGAGCCAGCGCCTCTCGGCCCATCGCGACGTGCCCTTCGTCGAGATCCATCCCGACGACGCAACCGCGATGGGCGTGAGCCATGGCGGCCTCGCCACGGTCTCCACCGCGCATGGCGCGGCGGTGCTGGAGGTGATGGTGGGGGAGGGTATGCGCCGGGGCGACCTCTTCGCCGCCTTCCACTGGAGCGGGGCCACCGCGTCGGAGGGCCGGGTCGGCGCCCTCGCGCGCGGCATCCCCGATCCGGTCTCCGGACAGCCCGAGTTGAAGGCGACGCCGGCCGCCATCGCGCCGGCGGTCTATCGGAGCCGAGGCTTCCTGTTGACCCGCGAGCAGCGGTCGCTTCCCACCGGATGGTGGTGGGCGCGCGCCACGATCCAGGGCGGGTCCGGGCTGCACTTCGCCACCCAGGAGAGTTCGCGCGAGGTCGCGTTGATGCTGCGGGGGATGTTCCAGGGCCTCGAGATCGCCGAATATGCCGACCATGCCCGTGGCCGCTACCGCTTCGCCGCCTATGACGGGGAGCGTCTCGTCGCCTGTCTGGCCCTGACGCCCGGCGACGCGAAACCGGGCTGGGAATCGGAGAAGACCTATTTCGCCGCCGACGATCTCGAACCCTCCGCCCGGCGCGCCCTGCTCTCAGGCCGGGCCGAGACGGCGTCGGCCGGGCCGACCGTCTGCGCCTGCCACGGGGTCGGCCTCGACGTCATCACCGCCACCATCGCGGCCGGCGCCCACAGCGTCGAGGCAGTGGGTGCCGCCTGCAAAGCCGGCACGAATTGCGGCTCGTGCATTCCAGAGATCCGCAAGCTGCTGCCGCAGGCGCTTGCGCGCGACGCCGCATGAGCTCATTTTCATAGGATGAGCACGCCCCGCCAGCCCCGGGAAACCCGACCCGCCGGAATCGCCGCCCGTGAGGGCGCCGGACATGCCGGCCTCGAACCGTTGGCGGTCCTGCCGGTCTTCGTGCCGCTGCAGGGCAAGCGCGCGGTGCTGGCCGGGTCCAATGGCGGTGCGCCCTGGAAGGTGAAGCTGCTCGCCGCCGCCGGGGCGGATGTGGACGTCTACGCACCCGAACCCAGCGACGAGCTGCGCGCGGTGCCGGGCGAGATCGTCGCCGGCAGCGTCACCCTGCACGAGCGCCAATGGCAGCCCGCCGACCTCCAGGGCTCGGCCTTCTGCATCGGCGCCATGGAGGACGAGGCCGATTGCATCGCCTTCGTGGCCGCCGCGCGGGCGACCGGCGCCATCGTCAACGCCGTCGACCGGCCGCATCTCTGCGACGTGAAGTTCGGCGCCATCGTCAACCGCTCGCCCATGGTGGTGGGCATCTCCACGGAGGGCGCGGCCCCGGTCTTCGGGCAGACGGTGCGCGCCCGGATCGAGGGCATGCTGCCGCGCGGGTTCAAGGCCTGGATCGGCGCCGCCCGCGACTGGCGCGAGGAGGTCACCTCCCGCTTCCACGCCTTTTCCGACCGCCGCGCCTTCTGGGAGCGCTTCACGGATCGCGCCTTCGCCGAGCCGGACCGGACACCCACCGAGGCGGATCTGGCCGAACTCCTCGGCCAGACGGACGCCGTACCGAAGGGTGGGGCGGTGACGCTCGTCGGCTCGGGGCCGGGCGATGCCGAGCTCCTGACGCTGAAGGCCCTGCGGGCGCTCCGCAACGCCGACGTGATCCTCTACGACGACCTCGTGGCGCCCGAGATCCTCGATTATGCCCGCCGCGAGGCGCGCACCATGCTGGTGGGCAAGACCGGGCACGGCCCCTCCTGCCGCCAGGACGATATCAACGCGCTGATGGTGCAGCTCGCCAAATCCGGCAAGCAGGTGGTGCGCCTCAAATCCGGCGACCCCCTGGTCTTCGGCCGGGCCGGCGAGGAGATCGACGCCTGCCATCAGGCCGGCATCCCCGTGAGCGTGGTGCCGGGCATCTCGGCGGCGCAGGGGGCGGCCGCTTCGCTGGGCGTCTCCTTGACCAACCGCGACTCGGCGCGACGCCTGCAATTCGTCACCGGCCACGACCGCCGCGGCACCCTGCCGTCGGACCTGAACTGGGGCGCGCTCGCCGATCCGAGCGTCACCACCGTGGTCTACATGCCGAAGAAGACCCTGCGCGAGCTGCTCGACCGCGCTGTCGCCGAGGGTCTGGCACCGGCCACCCCCGCGCTCCTCGTCTTCAACGCCACGCGCCCCAACCAAGCCGTCGTGTCCGGCACAGCCGCCGATCTGGCGGACCGGGTGGAGGCATCGGGCTACGATGGGCCGGCCTTGCTGATGGTGGGCGAGGCTTTGCGGCGACAGGGGGCCGCCCTGGCGGACGAGACCGGGGAACGAGATCAGATCGCCGTGTGACAGGGTTCGTCACACCGGAGGCGTCCGCTTTTGCGGCACCGACAAGCCATAGAATGCGAGGCCCGACACGAGGGGCCCCAACAGGAAGAGCAGGTTTTCCGCCGACCCCATGGCGGCGGCGAGCCGGTGGAGAAATCCCTGCGGCCTGGAGGCGGATTCCGTCATCAGGACGAGGACGAGACAGGCGAACAGCCATACCGCGACCGGCGAGCCGAGGCTCCATGGCAGGAGATGCCGCTCGATTGACGGCCGGAAGATCGCCCCCGCGAAAATCGCGATGAGGATCAACGGCCCGGCAAAGAGAAGTCCGGCCACCATCAGGGCCATCGTCCTACCGAAGCCCCTCGACAGGGCTCGGGCCATCGTCTCCGTCGCGGCCCCATCCGGCAAAGCCGGCCAGAGCAGCATCTGAATGACCAGAACCGATCCGACGAGGCCGATGATGCCCGCCAAGGCGACGCGCAGGGTGATCGGCCAGGAGGCGGATGACATGATCGTGTTCCTTTCGTCGGCCGAGGCAGCGAGGAGATCGCGGTGATCCGGAGCGGGCGGGCTCCGGGGGATGGGTTCAAACCGTGACGCGGCGCAATCCCTCCCTCGGCGTCAGGTCGCCCGGCTGCTTGAGCCCCCACACCAGACCGAGCCGGCGCATCGCGAGCAGCACCCACCAACCCGGATCGTGCTGACCCGGCTCGATGCCGAGGCGAGCGGAGTCCGGCCAGGCATGGTGGTTGCCGTGCCAGGCCTCGCCGAAGGTGACGAGGGAGGCCGCCGGCAGGTCGTGTCCCTGCACCGCGACCCCGTCCACCGCCCAGCCCTGCGGTCCGCGCCGGTGGGTCAGGTGGCCGACGAGCCAGTGCCCGGTGAGGCTCACGGCGATCCGCACGGGAATGCCCCAGACCAGCCACGGCATGCCGCCGAGCGCGTAGAACAGGATCGCCCACGGGATCTGCTGCGCCATCCAGCTCGCCTCCAGCCAACGCAGGAAGCCATCGCGGGCGATCCTGTCCTCCGGCACGAAGCGGGGCGGGTGGGTGAGATCGAGGCGGCAATGCATCTGCCACCACGCGTCGCGCAGAAGCGGTGCGCGGTGGGCATGGAGATCGTGGCACGAGGCCTGGCGCTGCGCCCAGTCCCGGGTGTCGTGGAGCCGTACCATGCCGAGCGGTCCCGCCATGCCGACCAGCGTGCCGAGATAGACCAGCACCCGCTCCACCCAGAGCGGCGCCGACAGGCTGCGATGGATCAGGAGCCGGTGCAGGCCGATGGAGTGCCCGAGACAGAGAGTGACCGCGCTGCTGGCGAGGAAGAGCAGCACCGCACCGGGCGTGACGAAGATCGGCGCCAGGGAGACAGCCGCCAACGTCATGCCACCGGTCCAGAGCGAGCGGGACGGCGCCCAGCGGACCCGCCCTTCCGTGGCGGAGGTGTCCGGTCCCGCAATGAGGCGGGGTGTCGAGAGAAGCGTCATGCGGGCCTCCAATGATTAGGCAATTACCTAATTATATCAGCGACCAGTTTGTCAATCGTTAGCTCATCGCCTAAATGTTCGGTGAAGTGAGGCACCGATCCCATGCAGCGCGTCTTCGAGGCCCTGGCATCCCCAGTGCGACGGAAAATCCTCGCCTATCTGGCGCATGCCGAGCTGAGCGCGGGAGACATCGCCTCGCGCTTCGAGATGTCGAAACCGTCGATCTCGCAGCACCTGTCGATCCTGGAAAATGCCGGCCTGGTGGTGAGCGAGAAGCGCGGGCAGTTCGTGTTCTACCGGCAGGTGGAGGACAATCTCGCCAACACACTCGCCGGCTTCGTGCAGGAGGTCTGCCCCGTCGGCCGCCCGCTCCGGCGCGAGAGCGCCACCCTGGCCGGCGACCGTGGGAAGGGCGGGGAGGGCTGAGATCGGACGTCCCGTCGCGGCGACTCGCCTCCGGACGGCGTGAACGATCAAACACCTGTGAATCGACCCGGCGGCGCTACCCGCCCGATGGGCTTGCACCACGTCCAATGCGTGTAGAGTTCCGACCAGAATCGGAGCCGCGCCGTGATCAAGCGATTCGCTGTCCTCGCCCTTGCCCTGTCGCTCGCGACGACGACACGAGCAGCCAGCGCCGACGATCCGGTGATCGCGGCGGCGACGGACTTGACCGGTGACGTCCTGTTCCTCGAATCCGGCGCGCCCGGCATGATCCTGGTGGTCGTGCGCGGGGACGGGACCTTCATCCGCGGCTACGGCGAGACCGAGAAGGGCAACGGCATCACGCCCGACGGAACGAGCCTGGTGCGGCTCAACTCCATCACCAAGGTCTTCACCACGGAGGTGCTGGCCTCCCTCGCCACGGAGAGGAAGCTCTCCCTCGCCGATCCGCTGCAGAGCTTCGCGCCGGAGGCGAAGGTTCCCGCCTTCGAAGGGCGGCCCATCACCCTCCTCGATCTGGCGACCTATTCGGGCGCCCTTCCGCGCGAGATGGGACACGCCCCCGAAGGCACGAACCCACGCGCCTGGCCGACCCGCGACGACCGCTGGTCCTGGCTCGGCACATACACGCTGCCCTGGGCTCCCGGCACCGTCACGTCCTACTCGAATGTGGGGTTCGACCTCCTGGCCGATGCCGTCGGCGCGGCGGGGGGCGCGCCCTATTCCCAATTGCTGCGCAGCCACGTCACCACGCCGCTGGGAATGGCCGATACGGGGCTGTCGCCGACGCCGGAGCAATGCGCGCGGCTGATGATCGGCTCGGGCCTTGGCGGCCCGGCCACCTGCGTCGACACCCAGGCGACGGGCGGAAGCGGCGGCCTCTACAGCACCGGCAACGACATGGCGCGCTGGCTCCGGCACAACGTCACCGCCACGAGCGGCACGCTCGCCCTGAGCCACGCGGTCTACCGCCAGCGCCAATCGATGCCGGCAGCGATCGGCTTCGACGAAGCCTCGCCCATGGCGGGCCTCGCCCTCGGCTGGGTGGCCCTGGCGGCCAAGGAGAACGAACCGGCGTTGCTGGCCAAGAGCGGGGGAGGCGCCGGCTTCATGAGCTACGTCGCCTTCGCGCCGGGGCGCGATGTCGGAGTCTTCGTCGTCATCAACCGCATCGATTTCGCGGCGTTCTCCGCCTTGACCAGCACGACCCACAAGCTGATCGCCGCCCTCGCGATCCGCTGAACCCGAGTGGTGAAGCCGGTCTCACGCAGCCCCCGGCGACACATTGACGGTTGCCCGCATCCCCGGCCCATGCTCTTGCCGCAGCGTCCCTCCGGAACCGGCTTGAAGGCTCCCCATGCGTCGCGCCCTTCCCCTCATCCTCTTCGCCCTCGGCCTCGTGGCGCTCGGCGTCGCCGCCACCGTGCTGCTCGTGCCGAAGGCCGGGCAGGTGGCGACCAGCAGCGTCGGCGGCCCCTTCACCCTCACCGACCAGGACGGACGGCGCGTCACCGAGCGCGATTTCGCCGGGGCGACCCATCTCGTCTTCTTCGGCTTCACCCATTGCCCCGACGTCTGCCCGACCACGCTGCAGCAGATCGGTGATGTGCTCCAGGCGCTCGGCCCCAAGGGCAAGGACACGAAGGCGCTGTTCATCGCGGTCGATCCCGAGCGCGACACGCCCGAGGCCCTGAAGACCTACCTCGCCAGTTTCGATCCCCGCATCGTCGGCCTCACCGGCTCGCCGGAGGAGGTCGCCGCGGCCGTGAAGGCCTACCGCGCCTATGTCCGCAAGGTGCCGACCAAGGGAGACGATTACACGATGGAGCACACGGCGCTCGTCTACATTATGGATGGCCGGAACCGCTTCGTGAACGCCCTCAACCTGATGAAACCCGCCGACCAGGCGGCGGCGGAACTCGCCAAGGCGCTGTAACGCGTCCTGGTGCTGGGCCCCGTCATCGCGGCGGGTTCGGTGTCAGCGCCCCGCTGCGCGAGGTGCGGGACAGGCCGTGTTCGGTCTTGTTCCAGCGGTCGGGTGCGAGGATCAGTTCGATCACCCCGCGCCAGGCGGCGAGGCTGACGAGCAGGAAATAGGCCGGCAGCAGGGGCACGAAGGGGACGAGATCGTGCCAGCCCCGGCGCCGGGCGCCGATATAGGCCGGCAGCAGCATCGCCACGAAGCCCGAGACGAGCACCGTGATCGCGGCGCCCGTGGGCAGGTTCGACCAGAAATCGCTCCCCGCCTCGATCCGGCTCGGCCAGAGGGAGACCAGAGCCGGCAGCATCAGGAACGGATAGGCCAGAGCCGAGGCCACCGTGCCGGGGATGAGGGCAACGGCGCATAGGCTCGCCAACGGACCGAGTTCGCGAAACGTGACCAGGGGGGTGCGGCCATGGGTGAGGCTGGTCTGGAGAAAGCCCTTCATCCAGCGGGTGCGCTGGTTGAGCCAAGCCCTGTAGCGGGCCGGCGCCTCCTCGATCGTGTTGCTCGGCAGGTCGCCGACATCGTAGCCGGCCCGTGCCAGCCGCAGGCCGAGATCGGCATCCTCGGTGACGTTCCAGGCATCCCATCCGTAGACGGCGCGCAGGATGTGGGTTCGGAAATGGGTGGAGGTCCCACCCAGCGGCGTCGGCAGCCGCCATGCGGCCAGCGCCGGGCCGAGGACGTCGAACAGAGCCGTGTATTCGAGGGCGAAGCACCGGGTCAGCCAGGAGTCGCGGGCATTGTCGATGACGAGGCGGCCCTGCAGGCAGGCGGTGCGCGGGGAGGCGCGGGCGAAGGCCTCGGCGGCCGCCCGCAACTGGCCGGGATCGGGCACGTCCTCCGCGTCGTAGACCACGAGGCAGCTTCCCCTTGCCAGGGGCAGGGCGGCGTTGAGGGCGCGCGGCTTGGTCCTCGGCAGCCCCGGCGGCACGACGACGACCTCCACATGTGCCGGCAGGGTGAGGCATGCGAGCGCCCCCGCGGTGGCGGCATCGTCGGCTTCCGTGAGGAGCTTGATGTCGAGCTTCGCCACCGGGTAATCGAACCGCGTCAACGCCTCCATCAAGCGCGGCACCACCGCCGCCTCCCGGTAGAGGGCGACGAACACCGTGTAGACCGGCAGGTCGACGTCCGACATCCTTTGCCGGGGCGTGTCCTCCGGCGCGATCCGGCCGGTCGGGCCGATGGCGGCCACGCGAAAGGTGAGCAGGACGAGAAATCCGACCTGCACCAGGACCCAGGCCGCCGTGACGAGGAACGCCGGCAGGCAGGCCAGGGCGAACAGGAACGCGCCGAAGACGAGGCCCGCCAGCGCAAGGAGCGGCGCCACGGGGACGGCGTTGTAGGCCCAGTCCGGCCTCCGCCTGAGGAGGTCGTCCGAGGCATGGGCCGCGACTCCCACCGAGCGCTGGGCGAAGATCGCGTGGCGCAGGGCCGTCGGGGTGGTGATCGCCGGCATCAGACCGGTGGGGCTGCGTCCCTGCAGCAATTCGACGACGGCGCGTCCCCGCGGCGCGTAGACGAAGGCCGCTCCCGTCCCCGGATCGAGGGGCGCCACACCTGCGACCAAACTGTCGGGAAACCGCGCCCCGGCGCCGAGGGGCAGGGGCGCGCCGAGATAGCGCGCGCCGAGGGTGAGGGCGAGGGCGCGGTAGAAGCGTTCCTCGTCCATCAGCCCGGACTGGATCAGGGCGGTGGCGGCATCGGTGCCGCTCGCCCGCGCCAGGGCGGCGGCCTTCGCCAGCAGCATCGGGGAGGCGGCGTGGCTCAGGAGAAACGCGATCTCCGGCGGCAATGCCACCGTTTCGCCGCGCAGGCTCCTGAAACCGAGGATCGACACCGGAACCGGATCCCCGAGGCCCGGGAACGTGATAGGGGAGAGCCGTGAGCCAGACGATTCCCGCGCACAACCAGTGCGCCACAGATACAACCACACCGTCAAGCCGCCTCGCCTGGTGTGCCGCCGCTTTGCTGGTGATGGCGCTGTTCTCGGCTTGGCCGGCGGCAGCGCAAGACTCGACAGCGCACGATACGGCCTCGCGGGACACGGCCTCGCCGAGCGTGACGATCCCGAATTTCTGGAATCCGCGCAGCCGGCTCGAACGGATCGAAGCGCCGCAGACGGCGCGCGCCGTCCGCTTCCTCACCGACGACGAGTTCCCGCCCCTGCATTTCGCCGGCCCGGACGGCGCACCCACCGGCTTCGTGGTGGAACTCGTCCGGGCGGTCTGCGAGCGCCTGTCGCTCAACTGCACGATCCAGGCGCGGCGGTTCGATACGCTGCTCGACGCCCTGGCCGACCGGCAGGGCGATGTGGTCGCGGCCGCGATCCCGCTCACCCCGACCCTGCGCAGCCGCTTCCTCGCCACCCGTCCGTATTTCCGCTGGCCGGCGCGCTTCGCGGCCCGCACGGACAAGGGCCTGCCCGCCCCCTCGGCCAAGGCGCTGGCCGGCAAGTCCGTCGGCATCGTCGGGGCAAGCGCCCATGCGGCCTATCTGAAGGCGTTCTTCCCCCAGGCGGAGGCGCGCGAGTTCACCGACCTCGCCACCGCCGAAGGGGCGCTCCGGCGCGGCGACGTGGATTACGTCTTCGCCGACGGGCTCAACCTCGCTTTGTGGATCGGCGGCATCGATTCCTCGAATTGCTGCGCACTCGTGGGCGGCGACTACCTGGAGAACCGCTATTTCGGCGAGGGCATCGGCCTCGTCACCCGGCGCGAGGACACGGCCCTCTCGCGCGCCCTCGACGAAGCCCTCCAACGGCTCTGGGACGAGGGGAAATACGCCGAGCTGTACCTGCGGTTCTTCCCCGTCAGTCCGTTCTGACTCGCCGGCCCATGCCTATCGGGCAGCCGGGCTAGCCGCGGGCCTGCAAGATCCCGCGTGCCTCCTCCGCCAGTTGTAGGGTCAATTCCGCCGCCCCCGTTTCCCGCGCCAGAGCCGCCGCCTGTCCCGACCAGAGCGGCGAGAAATCGCCCGAGCCTTCCGCCTCCGCGCGCTGGCGCAGGGGCTGGAGCGCCACGGCGGCGGAGGGAAAGGCCGGCGCGTCGGCGCTCACCGGGCCGAGCTCCGCCAAAGTACGATTGACGAGACCTCGGGCGGGACGGCCCGTGAACACGTTGGTGAGCGCGGTATCCTCGTCGCGGGCGGCCCGTAGCGCCGCGAGATGGACGGCGGAGATGCCGGCCTCCGGGCAGAGGAGATAGGCCGTGCCGATCTGGACGGCGGAGGCGCCGAGGGTGAGCGCCGCGGCGATCCCGCGCGCATCGGCGATGCCGCCGGCCGCGATGATCGGCACGCGCACCGCGTCCACCACCTGCGGCACCAGGGAGAAGGTGCCGACCTGGGACTCCACCGCATCGGTGAGGAACATGCCACGATGCCCCCCGGCATCGGACCCTTGGGCGATGATCGCGTCCACGCCGCGCTCTTCGAGCCAGCGGGCCTCGCGCACCGTGGTGGCGGAGGAGACGACGAGACAGCCCGCCTCCCTGACGCGGCGGAGGAGGGCGGCCTCGGGGAGCCCGAAATGGAAGCTGACCACCACCGGGCGCAGATCCTCCACGACGGCGCACATCGCCTCGTCGAAGGGCGCACGGTTGGCAATAGCGACGGGCGCTGCGGGGTCGAGGCCGAGTTCGCGGTAATAGGGCGTCACGCGCTGGAGCCATGCGGCCTCGCGGGCCGGATCGGCGGCGGCCGGCGTGTGGCAGAAGAAATTCAGATTGAACGGACGATCCGTGCTCCGGCGGATCGCCGCGACCTCGCTGCCTACCTGCTCGGCGTTCAGGGCGGCGCAGGCCAGCGACCCGAGGGCGCCGGTGGTGGAGACGGCGGTCGTGAGCCGGCCCCGAGGCCCGACCATCGGTGCCTGGACGATGGGATGATCCAGACCGACGAGATCGAGGAAACGTCTGTCGGGCCACATGGCATGGTCTCCTTGGCAAGGCGTCGATCACCGTCTGTCTACACCATCGAAGTGCGATGGTTTCCGGCTGGCTCCGCATCCCGTGAGGAACGCGATGGAAAGCCTCGCTCGGGGTGGATAACCCCGCTCGCAGACGAGTTTCGCGGCCCGTCCGGATGTCGGATCGAGCGGGAACATGGTCCAACTATTGCTGGTGTTTCGGCGAGGTTTGCATCGGCGCCGATGGTGTGACGGACCTCGAGGCGATCCATGGCGATCCGGTCATATCCCGTTCCCGATGCGTCATCGACCCGGCCTCGTCCGTCGCTCGACGCGGCCTACCGTCGGATTACCTGGCGCCTGCTGCCGTTCCTGATGGCGCTCTGGATCCTGTCCTGGATCGACCGCGTCAATATCGGCTTTGCCAAGCTGCAGATGCTGTCCGATCTCAAATTCAGCGAGACGGTCTACGGCATCGGGGCGGGCATCTTCTTCATCGGCTACTTCCTCTGCGAGGTGCCGAGCAATCTGCTGTTGGAATATATCGGCGCCCGCAAGACCATCGCGCGGATCACCTTCCTCTGGGGCGCCTGCTGCGTGGCGATGATGTTCGTCACCACACCGGCCTTCTTCTACGTGCTGCGCTTCCTGCTCGGAGTGTTCGAGGCCGGCTTCTATCCGGGCGTGATCCTGTACCTGACCTACTGGTACCCGAGCGAGCGGCGGGCGAAGGTGTTCGGCCTCTTCATGTCGGCATCGGCGATCGCCGGAGTGATCGGCGGGCCGCTGGCCGGGGCGATCCTCACCGGCATGGACGGCGTGAACGGCTGGGCCGGCTGGCAATGGGTGTTCCTGCTGGAGGGCATCCCGTCGATCCTCGCAGGGTTCGTCACGCTCCTCTACCTGACCGACCGCCCCGCCAAGGCCACCTGGCTGACGCCGGAGCAGCGGGCGCTGATCGAGGCGGATCTCGCCCGCGACGCCGAGGCCCTCGGCCCGCGCGAACACCGCATCCTCGCCTCCCTGAAGGATGTCCGGGTCTGGCAGTGCATCGCGATCTTCTTCTGCATCATCATGGCGAACTCGGCCCTGACCTTCTTCGGGCCGAGCGTGGTACGCGATGCCGGCTTCACCGATCCGCTCACCGTCGGCTGGATCATGTCGGCGGCCTATCTGTGCGGCGGCATCGGGATGATCCTCAACGGGCGCCATTCCGATCGCACCGGCGAGGCGCGCCTGCATTGCGGGATCCCGGCGACGATCGGAGCGCTGGCCATCACCCTCGTCGGTTTCCTGGTCCCGTCGAGCCCGGTTCTGGCCATGCTGGCGCTCGCCGCGGCGATCGTCGGCACGATGAGCGCGATCCCCGTCTTCTGGCAGATCCCCGGGCGGTTCCTGGCAGGCTCGGCCGCCGCGGCCGGCATCGCCCTGATCAATTCGGTGGCCAACCTCGCAGGCTTCGGCGCCCCCGCCCTCATGGGTTACCTGCGCGAGCATACCGGCTCCGCCTCCGCCGGCCTGTGGCTGGTCGCGGCCTTCGAACTCGCGACGATCGTCCTGATCCTCGCCTTCGTCCCACCCGCCACCCCGGCGCTGGAGCGCCGGGGTGGCGGGTGGGACGAAGGC
>NZ_VRVC01000159.1:0-9794 GCF_008040005.1 Methylobacterium sp. WL19 | reverse complement strand
GGTTCTCGATCGGACGACGCCCGCCCTTCGGACGCGGCCGAGGCGGCGGGAGGAGCGGAGCGATCTCATCCCAGAGATCATCGGGGAGAAGCGGTCTGGCCATGCCAAACCAACGCTGAAAGCAACGTTCGGTGCCGTTCTGTTAGGCGCTCTAAGTCACTCTCGCCGGACGAGAGGCGCGGCATTGTACCGACAAACCCTCCGCCTTAAACTCCCCGATATACCGTTCCGGAGGAGTATTGCTCGATCCTCCCTCGATCTGATCGCATTCTTGGGCGCCCTTCATCTGCCGACGGGCAGAGCATCGATCTCTCTCGGGCGCGGAGGCGAGCCTCTGGGCCAATAACGGAGGCCGACCATGACCAGTGACGCCGGAACCGCGCCTCCGCCCCCGGCGGCGGGCGAAGCGGCCACGTTCGAGGCGTTTTCGCGCGCCGTGCAGGCGCGGTTCGACGCCGTCGTCGCGGCCGACGGCCATCTCTTCGAGGTCGACGCTCCCGATCTCGGTCCGCTCTTCCTCGAGCACCTGCCGGCGGAGCGGCGGCCCTATCACACCTGCTCCTGCTGCCTGACCTTCCTGCGCCGCTTCGGCCGCCTCGTCACCGTCACGAAGAACGGCGGCATCGCCTCCGCGCTGTGGAGCCCCGATACCGTTCCCGACCTCTACCGGCCCGCCGTCACGGCGATGATGGGAGCCGTCACCGGCGCCCCGATCCGCTCCGCCTTCCTGGCCTCCGGCGAGACCTGGGGCCGCCCCACGGCCGGCGGCTTTCCCCATTTCTCGCTCGCGGTGCCGGAAACGCGACGCTACAGCGGCATCGTGGTCACCGCCCGGCAGGCGATGGCGGCGCGGCGCGAGGATTTCCGCACGCTCTCCCACGCCCTCGACGTGTTCGACCGGCGCGTCGTGGCGCAGGCCCTCACCCTCCTGCGGGCCGAGGCGCTGTACCGCTCCGAGAAGGTGATCGGCCCGGCCGAGTTTCTCCTGCGCCTGCACGACGAGGTTCCGCGCAAGGCCGGCCCGAAGCGGGACGCGATCCTGTGGCGGGCCGTCGCCAATGCGCCGCCCGGCTTCTGCACGCCGCGCGGCGGGATGATCGGCACGTTGCTGGCGGACATCGCAGAGGGCCGGGATTTCGCGACGGTCAAGGCACGCTTCGCCGCCAAGATGCACCCGCTCGCCTACCAGCGCCCGCAGGCCGCACCGAGGGCGGGCACCATCGCCCAGGCCGAACGCCTCTTCGCCCAGCTCGGTCTCGAACCGGCCTTGCGCCGCCGCTACGCGCATCTCGACGAGATCCCGACGATCTGGCGCCCGCGCCATGGGGCGGCGCCGGCCGAAGCGACGGCCTCCCACACCGCCTCCGGCATCTTCGGGGGTCTGAAGGCGAGGCAGGCGGCCGTGCCCGAAGCCGTGCTCGACATGCCGGCCCAGACGGTCACCTGGTCGAAGTTCGCCCGCGACGTCCTCCCTGACGCGCAGCGGATGTGGGTGTTCACGGCGGAGCGGATGACCTTTTGCGGCCTCGTCACCGCCGTCGATCCCGACGCGCCGCCCCTCCTGCAATGGGACCGCCCCGAGGCGCGCAACCCCGTCTCCTGGTACATCTACGTGAACGGCTCGACCCCGACGCGCTGGCGCCTGCCCGAGGGAGCGTGGGTGCCGGTGACGGGGGCCACGCTCCTGCCAGTCCTGTGGTCCGGCGCGGACCGATATCGCCACCACAGGACGGGCGCGGTGCTGATCCTCGATGGCGCGCAGGATGACGCCGCCTCGGGCCTCTGCCTGTTCCCCGAGTTCCTGCGCTCGGACCTGCACGGGGTACGGGCCGTGATCGAGGCCTATTCGAAAGCCCACAGGATCGAGGGCGTCGAGGAGGGCACGGCCAACGGTCTCCTCGTCGGCCAGGATGGGGATCATCGGATCCGCGTCGAGAGCGCTATCGGCACCGCCACCTATCGGATCGACCGCTGGGAGTGATCCGCGACGGTCGGTCCGCCGGCGGTGACACCGCCCGAGCGTGAGGGCGTTTCCCTCACACCCGCCCCAGCATCCGGTCGCTGATGATTCGCCGCTGGATCTCACTGGTTCCCTCGAAGATCGTGGTGAGCCGCGCGTCGCGCCAGTAGCGTTCCACCCGGCGTTCGGTGGTGTAGCCGTTGCCGCCGTGGAGCTGCATCGCCTGATTGGTGACGCGCACCGCCATCTCGGTGGCCAGCAGCTTCACCTTGGCGGATTCGCTCTCGGCCGCCTCGCCCTCGTCGAGGCGGTGGGCCACCTGTTGCCAGTAGGCGCGGGCCTGATCGACCTCCGCCGACATGTCGGCAAGCGCGAAGCGCAGGGCTTGGAACTCGCCGATCGGATGGCCGAACTGCTCGCGCTCCTGCAGGTAGAGCTGGCAATCCTCCACCGCCGCGCGGGCGACGCCGACGGCGCGGGCGGCGGTGTGGACGCGGGCGATGTTGAGGCCGCGCTGCACCGAGGCGAAGCCGCCGGAATCCGCATCCGCGCCGCCATCGCCGTAGAGGCCGGTGAGGCGGTCGCCCTCGGGCACGCGCACGCCGTCGAGTTCGAGCTCGAAGGTGAGGAAGCCGTGATAGCCGATCTTGTCGATGACATGCCCGGTCATGCCCTCTGGGAACGTGCCGGGCGTCTTGACCACGAGGAACGGCTCCAACCCGGCCGAGCGCGGCTCGCCCGGCTCCGGTTCGCGGGTGCGGGCCAGGACTTCGATGAAGTCGGCGGCGAGCGCGAAGCCCGCCCAGCGCTTGGTCCCGGTGAGCACCCAATCGTCCCCGTCGCGCACCGCGCGGGTCCGGACGCCGGCGAGATCGGAACCGGCGGTGGGCTCGGACAGGGCGATGCCGCCGATCCACTCGCCGCGCGCCGATCTTTGCAGAAGAGCGCGGCGGCGCTCCTCGTCGAGGGTCTGGGTGCCGAGCCCCTGCCCCCGCGCCAGGATGCTGCCGACGGAGAGCCAGGCGCGGGCCAATTCCTCCGAGACGAGGCAATATTCGAACACGCCGAGGCCGAGCCCGCCATGCTCGGCCGGGATGGTGATGCCGAACCAGCCCTTCTTCGCCATGGCGTCGATGAGCGAGCGCGGCATCTCGGCCTTCTGCCGGTCGAGTTCGTCGGCAAGCGGCAGGACCACATCCCTGGCGAAATCGCGGGCCTCCTGCTGGAGCCGGGCGCGCGCCTCCGTGCGCCAGGGCGAGAACAGTTCGGGCGGACGCGGCTGCTTCAACTTCGGCTTCGACAACTCCGGCTTCGACATGAGTTCTCCCGACATATTTTTGAGCTTTGCCGTATCTCTTCAAAGCCTCGGCCCGGGCGGTGGGTTCCGGGCAGGGCCAACCGGACCCGGATCAAACCGCCGCCATGGCGTCTTCCAACACCGAAAACGTCCTCGGATCGGCGCAATGAGCCACGTTGAAGCGCAGGAACTCGCGACCGCCAGCCCCGGCACTGAAGGCGGCGCCCGGGGCCAGCACCACGTCCCTGGCGAGGGCATGGCGCGCGACATCGGCGGAATCGAGCCCGTCCGGCAGGCGCGCCCAGAGGAAGAGACCGCCGCGCGGCTCGGTCCAGATCGTCAGGCCGCAGCGCTCCAGCCGCCGTGCGGTCTCGCCCATGGCGCGGGCGAGCTTTTCGCGGATTTCCGCGAGGTGGCGGCGATAGGCTCCGTCGGTGATGAGGCGGTGCATCAGCGTCGCCGAGAGATGTCCGTTGCCGAGGCTGAGGGCGAGCTTCAGGTCGATCAGCCCCTCCACCCAGTCGGGGCGCAGGGCGATGTAGCCGCAGCGGATCGAGGCCGAGAGGGTCTTCGAGAAACTGCCCACCGCGATCACCCGGTCGAGCCCGTCGAACCCCGCCAGACGCGGGGCCGGGTCGGCTTCGAGATCGCCAAAGATGTCGTCCTCGACGATGAGCATGTCGTGCGCCTCGGCGAGCTTGAGGACGCGGTGGGCCACGGCCGGGGCCAGGGTGGCGCCGGTGGGGTTATGGAGCGCGGAATTGGTCAGGTAGAACCGGGGCCGGTGCTCGACGATCAGCCGTTCGAGCTCGGCGACGTCCGGCCCGGCGGGGGTGAAGGGCACGCCCACCACCTTCGCGCGGTTCGCCCGCAGCAGCGCATGGTAGTTGAAGTAGCAGGGGTCATCGACCAGCACGGTATCGCCCGGGTCGAGGAGGAAACGGCACAGCAGGTCCACGGCCTGTGTCGCCGAATCCGTCAGGACGATCTGGTCGGCCTCCGCCTCGACACCCTTGTCGGCGAGCCGCCGGGCGATCTGGCTCCGCAACGGCGGAAAGCCGAGGGGCTTGTCGTAGCAGATCACGTTCGAATCGGCGTCGCGGGCGATGTGGCGCAGGGCGCGCCGGATCGCTTCCTCGGGCATCCATGACGAGGGCAGCCAGCCGGAACCGGGCTTCAGCAGCTCCGGCCCGGACTGCATGGATTGTCGGGTGATCCAGAGCGGGTCCACCGCCCGGTCGAGCTGCGGCCCGATCTCCTTCAGGCAGAGCGGGCGGGTCTTGCCCGCCACATAGAACCCCGAGCCCCGGCGCGCGACGATGGCGCCTTCCGCGCCGAGGCGCTCATAGGCCTCCACCACGGTGGATTTCGACACGCCCATGGATTCGGCGAAAGCCCGCACCGAGGGCAGCCGCGCGCCGGGCATGAGCTGCCGCCCGGCGATCCGCTCCGTGATCGCGGAGGAGACCGTGTCCACCAGGGTGGGCGTGGTCCGCGCCGATCCCGCCATCTGTCCTGCTCCACCGTCCGGACAATTCAGGCGAAGCGTACTGGACTGTCCCTATCGTCGCCAGTGCCCCGGAGCGCATCACGACCGAACGATCACGACGGGCGAGACGAGGACGATTGATGACCACGCTCCTGAAGCAGCAAGCCGGCACCGGGGCCGGTGACCGGGCCGGACGGCTCGCGCGGTTCGCTCGCCGGCTCCTGGCGAAGGCCGCCGCCGAGCTGTCGCGCCAGGCCATCAATCGTCGGGTCCTGCACAAGCTCAGCGTCATGACCGATCGCGAGCTGAAGGATATCGGCCTGATCCGGCAGGACGTGACGGATGCGGGCGCCGGCCCGGCCGATGCCTCCCAGTTCCTGATAAGCCGCCGGGACGAGAGACGGGAGGCGCGCCGCCGCCCAAGTCGTTAAGATCTGATCAGAACAGCAGAACGTGCATTATTGAGCATGACTTCGAATTCGGCATGCCGCCAAACTGGTCAATCGGATGGTGATTGAGGTTTATCCGTGGTCCGGTTCTACCAGACCTGCAGGCACCGCAAGTCTATTGAGGCTAAGTGTTCGATCGCACGTCATTCACGGCGAAGGGGGCGCACATCACCCTCATCACCTTCCTCGTCGTGCATCACCTTCCTCATCGTGAACGTGCGCCGAGAACCTGGACACTAGGATCATGAACAGCACCCTCAACTGGACCCCGGGCGACGCAGCAGCCGAACAGGTCGGACGGGCCACCCGCTTCGTCGGCAGCCTCGTCACCAAGGCCGCCTCCGTTTTCTCGCGCAACGATGCCGACGAGCGCGGCCTCGTGGAGCTCGGCTCGCTTTCCGAGCGGGAATTGAACGATATCGGCCTGACCCGCTGGGACGTCCTCGACGCCTACGACGCGCCTACGCCTTCGGACGCCACGAAGATCATCCTGGCCCATCGCGCCGTCCGCCAGGTGACGCGCCGCTTCGCCTGAACCGCGTGCCGCTCCGCACCGGTGATGGATCCGACACCGCCCGTCCACGCCATGGAGGCGTGGCGGGGGCGGTGCCCCTGGTCTAAGAGGAGAGCACGGCGACGCGCCTACGGCATCGGCCGCGGGCGACCCCACTCCTCACAGACCGGATCGACATGGCGAGCGCCTCAACCCATGTGAGCTTCCTGCCGCCGGTGCTGACCTTCCTGTCGGCGGCGGTGATCGGCGTGCCGATCTTCCGTCTCATCGGTCAGAGCGCCGTGCTCGGATATCTCGTCGCGGGCGTCGTCATCGGCCCCTTCGGGTTCTCGCTCATCGCCGAGCCGGAGACCGCCGCGAGCGTCGCGGAGCTCGGCGTCGTCCTCCTTCTCTTCATCGTCGGCCTCGAACTCGAGATTTCGCGACTGATCTCGATGCGGCGCGACATTTTCGGGCTCGGTGCGACGCAGCTGCTGCTCTGCACCATTGTGCTTGCCGGCGCCGGTGCCCTGTTCGGGCTCACCCCGGCCGCGAGCCTCGTCATCGGCGTCGCCCTCGCCCTGTCGGCCACGGCGGTGGCGCTGCAGCTCCTCGAGGAGCGCGGAGACCTCGGCACGCCCTATGGCGGCCGCGCCTTCGCGGTGCTCCTGTTCCAAGACATCTCCGTCGTGGCGATCCTCGCCCTGATGCCGCTCCTCGCCTCCACCGGCAGCAGCGGCAACGACGCGTGGCTCGGCCAGGCCCTTCAATCCACCGCCACGGTGGGGGGCGCACTCCTCGCCGTGGTTCTGGTGGGCCGCTACGGCCTCAACCCGTTCTTCAGCCTGCTCGCGGCCAGCGGCGCGCGCGAGGTGATGACGGCGGCGGCCCTCCTCGTGGTGCTCGGCACGGCGATGCTGATGGAGCATGTCGGCCTGTCGATGCCCATGGGCGCCTTCCTCGCCGGCGTGCTGCTCGCCGAATCGAATTTCCGGCACCAGCTCGAAGCCGATATCGAGCCGTTCCGCGGCATGCTCCTCGGCCTGTTCTTCATGAGCGTGGGCATGTCCATCGACGGCGGCCTGCTCAAGAGCGCGTGGCCCGCCCTGCTCGGGGCGACGGCGGCGGCCATCCTCATCAAGGTCGGGCTGGTGGCCAGCCTGTTCCGCCTGTTCGGCTCGCCCTGGCTCGACGCGGTGCGCGGGGCCGCGATTCTCGCGCCGGCCGGCGAGTTCGCCTTCGTGCTGCTGCCGGCGGGCGCCGAACTCGGCCTGATCGACCAGCCCTCCACGCGCTTCGCGGTGGCGCTGGCCGCCCTCACCATGCTGGTCGGCCCCGTCGCCGCCAAGGCCCTCGACGGCTACCTGTCCCGCCACCGGCCGGAGGCGGCCGAGCATGCCCCCGACCAGATCGAGAGCACCGAGGCCCGCGTCCTCGTCGTCGGCTTCGGCCGCTTCGGCCAGATCCTGACCCAGGTGCTGCTCGCCGAGGGGATCAGCGTCACGGTGATCGACAAGGACGTGGAGCAGATCCGCAGCGCCTCGCGCTTCGGCTTCCGCATCTATTACGGCGACGGCACCCGCCTCGACGTGCTGCGCGCCGCCGGAGTGGGCCGGGCGGAACTGCTCTGCATCTGCGTCGACGACCCGCAGGCCGCCCTCAAGATCGTCGACATCGTGCACGAGGAATTCACGGCGGTGCGCACCTATGTGCGCGCCTACGACCGGATGCATGCGGTGGAACTGATGAACCGGGACGTGGATTACCAGCTGCGCGAGACGGTGGAATCGGCCATCGCCTTCGGCCGCGCCACCCTCGAAGGGCTCGGCATCCCGGCGGAGGCCGCCGCCGCTACAGCCCAGGACGTGCGCAAGCGCGACGTCGCCCGCCTCGTCCTGCAGCAGGCGGGCGCTCTTCCGGAGGAATCGCGCTACATGGGCGGCAGCACCGAGATCAAGCCGGAACCGCTCACCGAGCCCAAGCGCCCCTCGCGGGCGCTGAGCACCGAGACGCGGGACATCATCGGTCTCGAGCGGCGCGAGGCGGCGACCCGCACGCTGCAACCCCAGGACACCCCGTCGGATGCCTGACACCCGCAAGGCGGCGGGACATCCCGCCGTCCGACAGGAGGCCGGACGGTTCGTCACGGGATCGATCCTGCGGCACGTGGTGGTGATGACCGGCACGGGCTCCATCGGCCTGATGGCGATCTTCGTGGTCGACCTGCTCTCGCTGATCTACGTCTCCAAGCTCGGGGACCCGACGCTCACGGCGGCGGTGGGTTTCGCCACCATCGTCCAGTTCTTCGCCATCGCCATCAATATCGGCCTGATGATCGCCGCCGGGGCCCTGGTCTCGCGGGCGATCGGGGCCGGCGACGAAGCGGGCGCGCGTCGGCTCGCCACCTCGGCCTCGATCCATGGCATCGCCGTCTCGGGCATCCTCGTTCTCGCGATGCTGCCGTTCCTGCCCCTCATCCTGTCCTGGATCGGCGCCGATGCCGAGACGCTTCCCGTGGCCGAGCGCTTCCTCTGGATCGCCCTGCCCTCGAACCTGCTGATGGGGCCGGGCATGATGTTCTCCGGCCTGCTACGCGCCGTCGGCGCGGCACGCCAGGCCATGTACGTGACGCTGGGCGGCGCCATCGTCACCGCCGGCCTCGATCCCCTCCTCATCTTCACGGCGGGTCTGGGGATCGACGGGGCGGCGATCACCACCTGCGTGGCGCGGGCGACCTTCGCCCTCGTCGGCCTCTGGGGCGTGCGCCAGCACAGGATGCTGGCCGCCCCCACATTGGCGGACGTGATCGCGGACGCGCCCACCGTGTTCAGGATCGCCCTGCCCGCCGTGCTCACCAACCTCGCCCCCTCGGTGGCGAGCGCCTTCATAGCCCACGCGCTGGCCAAGTTCGGCGCCGTGGCGGTGGCCGGCAACGTGGTGATCGACCGGCTGACCCCGGTGGCCTTCGGCGGCCTCTTCGCCATGTCCGGCTCCATCGGCCCCATCCTCGGGCAGAACTGGGGAGCGGGCCGGTTCGACCGCATGCGCGGCGTGCTGCGGGATGGGGCGCTGGTGACGGCGGCCTATGTCGTGGTGGTCTGGGCCGCCCTGATCGTCTTTCGCGGACCGCTGACGGGCCTGTTCGAACTGACCGGCACCGCCGCCGAGCTCTTCGTCTTCTTCTGCCTCGTGAGCGGGGGCGTGTGGTTCTTCACCGGGCTGCTGTTCCTCGCCAACGCCTCGTTCAACAATCTCGGCTTTCCCTTCCTGTCGACCTTCCTCAACTGGGGCCGGGCGACCATCGGGACCGTTCCGCCGGCCCTCCTCGGCGCCCATCTGTACGGCCCGAAGGGCATCATCGCCGGGGTGGGGTTCGGCTCGGTCGCCTTCGGGGCGATCGGGATCGCGCTGGCCTTTCGCACCGTGGGGCAACTGGAGAAACGGGCCGGTCTCGCGCCGAAAATGGCATCGGAGGCCGATGCGGATGCCTCCGGAGGCGATATTCCGGCCCCGGAGAGGCCGAACGCACTGGTTTAGTGCCGGTACGGGCATGATCCCGGGCTGGTAAGTGCCGCTGGGATGCGACAGAGTTCGCTCCTCGACAGCGGGCTGAAGCATTTCCGCCTGGCCGCGATGGGATTCGGAAGGCTTCCGCCATGTTCAACCTGTTCGATCTCATGCAGGCGCAAGGCGGAATGGGCGCCAACGGTTTCGGCCAGCAATTCGGCCTGTCGCCGGACCAGACCCGGCGGGCCATGGAAGCGCTGATGCCGGCCCTGACGCTGGGCCTCCAGCGCAACGCCGCCGCCGATCCCACCGGCTTCACCCAGATGTTCAGCTTCATGGACCCGAGCGCGTCCGCCACCACGCAGGCCAAGCCGCAGATGGACGCCATGATGCGCCAGCTCTTCGGCTCGCAGCATCTGGGGCAGGCCGTGCTGCAGCAGGCCGCGGCGGTGAGCGGCGTCGCGACACCGGCGTTGCGGCAGATGCTGCCGCTCATGGCCGGGATGGTGGTGGCGGGGATCGTCCACGTCATGATGAACCCCGGCCAGGCGGCTCCGGCCCCGGCGGCGCCTCCGCCCTCCCCCATCGGCAACCCGACC
>NZ_VRVC01000158.1:0-9907 GCF_008040005.1 Methylobacterium sp. WL19 | reverse complement strand
CGCCCGGCCTGGGCGCTGGCGGGCTGGGAGCCGGCGGGGGGCACGGACAGCTTGGCGACGCTGGCCTTGGCCGTTCCCAGAGGACCCGAGGGAGGCGAAACCGGACGCAGGTTCGCCACCGCGGCATGGCCCGTCGCGGAGCGTGCCGGGGTCGCGGCGCCCGCCGTCTTCACGACCGTGCCGCGTGCGGGGGCCGGAGCGGCGGCTATCCGCTGCGGTGCCGCCGGGACCGGCGACAGGGCGAGTTTCGTCTTCGGAGCGGAGGTCTCCACTTTGGCCTGAAGCGACTTCGCGTCCTTGGGCGTCCCGGCGCCGTGCTTCGATGCCGGGGCATGGGCAGGGCCGGCGCTCGAGGCGAGGCGCACCGGTGCCGGGGGCGGCGGTACGGCCCCCTTCGCCTTCGGCCCCGCATGGGCCATCTGCATGGCGGGAACCTGGAGAGCGGGAGCCGTGCGATCCGGCATGGTCGGCCGGAACCCGTGTGACCGGGACGCGGTGGGCTGCAGGGCCGCCGGCACGGCGACGCTGGAGCCGCCCGCCACCAGGACCGGCGCGGGTCGGACGGGACGCGGCGCGGAAGCGGCGTCGTCCTCGTCGGCCGCAGGCTTGAAGGCCAGGGCGGGACGCTGCGCGCGCGTCAGACGCTCCGGTTCGGCATCGGGTCCGAGATCGGCCATCATCACCGGCGAGCTGCCGCCGACGCGGGCGGGCGCGCCATCGGTGCGCAGGGTCGCCATCAGCTTGCGGTCGTCGCTGCCGGCGGTGGAGGCCTTGCCGACATACTCCACCCGCACCTTGGCGGTGCCGCTGCGATGGAATTCCAGGGCCTGGGCCACCTCCTCCGACACGTCCATGAGGCGGTTGGCGTGATAGGGGCCGCGATCGTTGACGCGCACGATCATCGAGTGGCGGTTGGCGAGGTTGGTCACCCGGACGTAGCTCGGCAGCGGCAGGGTCGGGTGGGCGGCCGCGATGGAATGGCGGTCGAACACCTCGCCATTGGCGGTCATCCGGCCGTGGAAGGCGCTGCCGTACCAGGATGCCAAGCCCTCGCGGACATAGCCCTTGGCATCGTCGCGGGGCACGTAGGTGCGGCCGGCCACCACGTAGGGCTTGCCCGAGAAGCGGCGGCCGCCTCCCTTGGGGATCGTGTCGCCCTCGTTATAGAGGCGCGGGCTGGCCTTCACGCCGTATTTCGGATCGTAGGACGATCCGGAAGAGCCGGCCGGGCCAGCGAGTTTCTGGGTGTTCTGCGCGCAATTCGCGGTGGTCAGTGCCACCACGGACACGGCGAGGAGGCGCAGCAGCGGTACGCCCGCCGTTGGAGCCAATCCGGCCTTCGTCGAACGCGCCATACCGAACCGCCCAGCACTCTTACGCTCTCGAAACGCCATACAGGGCCGAGGAACGGAAGAGCGATCCGGTCCGGCCGTCGAAGGCCGCCCGGAAAGAGCGGGCTTCGATTGCACAGACAATTGTCGGTTTGACGTAAAGGAAACCTGAACGCTGCGGATGGGGCTCCGATTCGCTACCCATGGCTCATCCGTCGAACGAGGGCCCGGCCCTATCGGCTTGTGTCATCGAAGGAAATTGTGGTTTCAAGGATGTGGATATCATGCTCCGGATCCGTCCTCCCGACCCATCGCGAAGAGATGTCGCGGGCTGATGCGGGACGTGAGATTTTAGGTGCAAGGCTCTGACCAAAAAAGATTTTCTCCTGTCGATCGTCGATATCGACAGGAGAGGGCCGTCAGCGGTGGTTGGTCTCGTTCAGCCGCTCGATCGGCATGGTCCCCCGCTGTTTGAACAGGAGGTCGAGGGCTTCGAGCATGAGCGCGTGCATCTTGGTGCGCTCGGTATGGGCGAGGTCGCGGAGCTGGTCGTAGACCGGTGGCTCCAGATAGACCGACATCTGTCGGGCACGCTCCTTCAAGGTGCTCGGGGCCTTGCGGACGGGAACGTGGCCCGTATCGAGCTGGACGATGTCGGCGCTCCTGGCCGGGGGAACGCTTCCCGCGACGATGGAGGCGAGGCTCGGCCTAGGCGGCTTTGGCATGCTTGGCGACCTGCATCCGCTTCTCGATCCACGTCCAGAGCCTGCGCACTTCGCCGGCGGCCTGGCCCTTGGGGTTGAATTCGGTGACGCCCTGACCGACGCCGATCGCGTCCTGGTGATCGGTGCGCGCGACGATGTTGACGTCCGGCAGGATGCCCAGCACGGCCAGGCCGTCGGCCGCGTCGCGGATCCGGTAGGAGCGCGGCGGGGTCTGGTTCAGCACGAAGGCGAACTTCTTCTCCAGACGGTAGACCGCGGCCAGGGTCGGCTTGAACGCGCGCAGGTCCGCCGGGGTGGGGCGGCAGGGGATGATGCAAAGATCGGCCGCGCGGATCGCCGAGAGCGTGCCGGTGGAATCGACGCCCGGCGTATCGATGAAGACGTAATCGTAGGAGGAGTCGCGCAGCTGGGCCATGACGGCCTCGATCTGTGACGCATCGATCTGCGCGACTTCCGGCCCATCCACCGTGCGGTGGTCGAGCCAGTCGCTGATCGTCGCCTGACGATCCATTTCGAGGATGCAGACCGACAGGCCGCGCTCCTGTGCCGCGACGGCCAGTGAGATGCACAGCGTGCTTTTCCCACTCCCCCCCTTCTGGGTGACGAAGGTGATGGCTTTCATACGGGAGCCCTTCTCGCGTCCTGAGATGTCGCCTCCTGCCGTGCCGGGACGATCCCTCGGCCCAAAAGCCGATCGAATCCCCTGCCTCGGATGGTCACCGGTCGGGCTCGCAGCCGTCGTCCCGTGACACCAGGATGCCCTGATCCCGGTTTTGGCCCGTCATGGTTAACCAGTGGTTAAGGGCGGGGCCGGGGATCGGCGCGTGCCGTGAACCGGGGATCGAGATCGCGACGAACGATGCCGCCTGCGTTCGACCCCAGGGCCTCAGATCAATCTCAGGTTGCCAAAAATTCCCGCAGGGCGTGTCTTGCCCTTCCAATAGGAGGATTCGACGGTTAGGTTGCCGCCGACATCGCGGGTCGACGGGAAATTATCAACTTCAGGTAAATTCGATGCGAGGGCGATCCCTGCCTCGTGTCGATCCGCGGTCACACGTTTCGTCCCCAGCGATCCGCCCCGGCGGCCCAGGAGATCCATGCCTGCGCGCACGAGCCTTCTCTCCGGTGACACGGACGGAATCCTGGCGGCACTCGACGCGTCGGGCGTCGTGGGCGTCTGGTCCCACGACGTCTGGGCCGGCCGGATCGTCGTATCGGACTCCCTCGCGGACGTACTCGGTCTCGTTCGGGAAGCGGCGGGCGTGAGTCTCGACGCATTCCTGGCGACGATTCTCGCCGAGGACCGGCTTCGCGTGGAGAACGCCCTGCATGCCGCCGTCGAGGCGGGCGGCCCGTTCGAGATCGCGTTCCGGACGGTTCGAGGCGAACGCCGGCTCGGATTGCGCGGACGGATCGACCGGGGCGAGGCCACCGGGCGGGCGAGAGGCCTCGGCATCGCCATCGATCGCAGCGAAGACGGGGCAAGTCTTCACCAGCCCGCCCTGCACGCAGAGGCTGCGGCCAACCGCATGGCGGAACACGCCATCGCCCTGCACGACCTCGCGGCCGACCTCCACCAGCCGAGACTGGTCGCGGTTCTCGACTGCCTGATGCGGGAGATCGCCTTCACCCTGGCCGGCCACCTCGACGGAGCACGGCGTCCGCGCGAACATTGAGGGCGAGGATCCGGCTCAATCCGCGGGCCTGCGCAGGAGGTAGGTGTCCATGATCCAGCCGTGGCGCGCCCTCTCCTCGGTCCGGAGGCGCCGGATCTCGCCGGCGACGTCGCCGAGGCGGCCCGACAGGGTGATCTCGTCGTCGCTCCCGAGATAGGCGCCCCAATAGATCGTCAGGTCCGGGTCGAGATGGGCGAAGGTCGGGTCGCCGTCGAGCATCACCACGGTGGTGTCGGCCTCGGCGGACAATCCTCCGGCGATCTGGCGCCCGGTTGTGATCTGCACCGGCGCGCCAATGCGGTTGAGGGCGATGCGGTGGCTCGCCGCCAGGGCCTGAACGCTGGTGATGCCGGGAATCACGCGATGGTCGAAGGCGAGGCGCCCCCGCGCCACGATCCGGTCGATGATCCGCAGGGTGCTGTCGTAGAGCGAGGGATCGCCCCAGACCAGGAAGGCGCCGGTGCCGTCCTCGGGAAGCTCGCGTGCGATCATCGCCTCGTAAAGAGCCGCGCGGGCGCCGTGCCAATCCTCCACGGCGACGCCGTAATCGGCCGGATTCCGGTCCCGCTCCGGGTCCTGCGCCTCGACGATGCGGTAGGGGCGGTCCTCGATGTAGCGCTCGCAGATCTCCCGGCGCAGGGCGACGAGGTCGGCCTTCTCTCCTCCCTTGTCGAGGACGAAGACCACGTCCACCGTGTTCAAGGCCCGGATCGCCTGGATCGTGACGTGCTCCGGATTGCCGGTGCCGATGCCGATCACGAGGATCTGTCTCACGCGTCTAGCCTTCCGAGTTGCGATCGGCCCTGTCGCGGGCGCATGCCCTATGCTACGCTCTGCGTCGACATGAAACCCATCCGGCGCAATCTGGACCGGAGCCTCGCGCTCTGGCTGATAACGGTGATCCTCGCGATCGCCGGCTTCGGCATGTCGTCGCCCGCGAGTGCCCATACGGGCCATGGACACGATGGCAGCGCTCCTGTCGCATGGGTCCAGGCCCCGGCTTCCTTCGACTCCCTGGCCGTCCGGGCGGATACCGCCACCCCCGGCATGCAGGAGATCGTCTCCGTCCTGCGGGCGGAACCCCATCTCGGCTGTGCCGGACCCTGCTGCACCGGTCCTTGCGGAGCCGCATGCTGCTGCGCCATCGGCCTGGCACCGGCCGACGGGGATATGACGTCCGCAGGCGGCTTGACCGGTCCCGTTCCGGTGGGCGCCATCTCCGCCCGTACGGACGTCGCTCCGGATTCTCCGTCCGAACCACCGAGACCCTTCGCCTGACGTAACGACGGCGTTCCGCGCCCGGCCGCCTGACGGCGCCGCGTGGAAAGCAGTCCCTGCTTCATCGGCGTCGAGGTTCTTCCATCATGTCCATCGTTTTTCCGGCAGCCCTGCGACTCGTCGCGGCGTGCGCCATCGCCTGGGCGGCCCTGTCCGGCGCGGTCCTGTCCCATGAGGGCCATTCCCACGGAGACGAGGCCCCTGCCCTGCCCGTCGCGGCGGCCGCACCCCGGGCCGAGGCGAAGTCGGAGCGCTACGAACTCGTCGCCACCGTGCAGGGCCACGATCTCGTCTTCTATCTCGACGCGTTCGAGACCAACACGCCGGTCACCGACGCCACCCTCGCCCTCTCGACGCCGGACGGGCGCCGGAAGGCCGAGCTCCAGGCCGACGGCACCTACCGGCTCCCGGCGCCCTGGCTGGAGGAAACCGAGCACCACGACCTCCTCGTCGCGGTGACGGCGGAGGGCAGCACCGACATCCTTTCCCTCGATCTCGACCTGCCGGCCGCCAAAGCCGCGGCGCCGACCTCCGAGCCGGCGGCCACCGCTTCCCTGGTCGAGCGCCTGACGCACCAGCCGCCCTCCGTCACTGCCGCCGGAGGCTTCCTCCTCGGCCTCGGCGCCGTCGTCCTGATCCGCCGTCGGCGCACGATTCCCATCGTCGTCGTCCTGGCGGTCACGGCGACGATCGTGCTGGGCAGCGCCGCCCTCGCCCATGAAGGCCACGATGCCGCGCCGGCCGAGGGGGGGATGATGGCGAGCCCGCCCTCCGGCGGCGCCGACCGGGCCAAACGCCTGGGCGACGGTTCGATCTTCGTGCCCAAATCCCTGCAGCGGCTCCTCGTCCTGCGCACCGCCGTGACGGCGACGCAGAGCGTGGCCCGCACCGTGGCCCTGCCCGGCCGGGTCATCGCCGACCCCAATGCCAGCGGCGTGGTGCAATCCTCCGTGGGCGGCCGCCTGGCCCCTCCGGCGAACGGCTTCCCGCGCCTCGGAACCCGCGTGACGCGCGGCGAGGTTCTCGCCACCGTCACCCCACCGGTCCAGGCGGTGGACGTCTCCGACATGCGCCAGCGCCAGGGCGAACTCGACCAGCAGATCGCGATCCTCGACCGGCGCGTGGTCCGGTTCGAACGTCTGGCGGGGACCGGCGCCGTGGCGCAGACCCAGCTCGACGATGCCCGCTCCGAGCGCGACGGGCTCAAGGACCGCCGCGCCGCCCTCGACACGGTCCGCGGCTCGCCCGAGGCCCTGGTCGCACCGGTGGACGGGGTCATCGCCGAGGCGAGCGCCACGGCGGGCGCCATGGCCGCCCCCGGCACCGTCGTCTTCCGCATCGTCGATCCGGGCAAACTCTGGGTCGAGGCGCTGAGCTTCGAGGCCCTGTCGCCGGAAGGCTCGGCGACGGCCCGCCTCGGGGACGGGCGCAGCCTTGCCCTGACCTATCGCGGGGCCGGCCTCGCCGACCGCAATCAGGCGGTGCCGGTGCAATTCGCGGTGGCGGGCGAGTCCACCGGCCTGCGGCTCGGCCAGTTCGTCACCGTCCACGCCCCCTTGACGGGGGAGCGGACCGGCCTCGCCGTGCCGCGCTCCGGCATCCTGCGGGCGGAGGGCGGCAGCGTGGTCTACGAGCATGTCGGCGCCGAGCGCTTCGTGGCGCGCAGCGTCCGCACCGATCCCCTCGACGCCGACCGCACGCTCATCGCCGACGGTCTGGAGCCGGGACGGCGCGTCGTCGTCCAGGGTGCCGAACTCCTCGACCAGATCCGCTGAGGAACCGCGAAGATGTTCGGCCTCATCGTCGCGCAATCCCTGCGCAACCGCCTCCTCGTCGTCGCGCTCGCTTTCGCCCTGGTCCTGACCGGCGCGCTCTCCCTCGCGCGTCTGCCCGTCGACGTGCTCCCCGACCTCAACCGGCCCACGGTCACGATCCTGACCGAAGCCGAGGGCTTCGCCCCCACGGAGGTGGAGCAGCGGGTGACCTACCCGATCGAGACCCGCATGAACGGCCTGCCCGGCGTCAGCCGGGTGCGCTCGGTCTCCGGCATCGGCCTGTCCATCGTCACGGTGGAGTTCGAGTGGGACACCGACCTGTTCCGGGACCGGCAGTTCGTCAACGAGAGGCTGGCGCTCGCGCGCTCGGAACTGCCGCCCAACGTGGTCCCGCAGATGGGGCCGGTCTCCTCGATCATGGGCGGCATCCTTCTCGTCGCCGTCACCTCGAAGACCGCGACCCCGATGCAGGTGCGCGAGACCGCCGACTTCACCTTGCGCCCGCGCCTGCTCTCGATCCCGGGCGTGGCACAGGTGATCCCCATCGGCGGCGAGGTGCGCCAGTTCCGGGTCGCCCCCAATCCCGCCGCCATGCGGGCGCTCGGCGTCACGGACGAATCCCTCGCCCGCGCCCTCCAGAATTACGGCGGCAATGCCGGCGGCGGCTATTCCGAGGCCGGCGGCCGCGAGGTCCTGATCCGCGCGCTCGGCCGCACCACCGATCTCGACGACCTTCGCAATCTCGTCGTCACGACGCCGGGCGGTCCGGTCTACCTGCGGCAGGTCGCCGAGATCGCCTTCGGGGCGCGGCCCAAGCGCGGCGACGGCGGCTTCATGGGTAATCCCGCGGTGGTGGTCTCCATCGAGAAGCAGCCCGGCATCGACACCGTGCGCCTGACCCGCGAGGTCGAGGCGGCGCTCAAGGAGATCGGCCCCTCCCTGCCGCACGGGATCGAGGCCGGCAACGTCCTGTTCCGACAGGCGGACTTCATCGAGACGTCGCTTCGCAACGTGATCACGGTGTTGATCGAGGCCGTGGCCGTGGTGGCCGTGGTGCTGTTCGCCTTCCTGATGAACGTACGGACCACGCTGATCTCGCTCGCCGCCATTCCCGTCTCGATCCTCGCCACCGCCACGGTGTTTTCGCTGCTCGGACTCTCCATCAACACGATGACGCTCGGCGGCCTCGCCATCGCCATCGGAGAGCTGGTGGACGACGCCGTCGTCGATGTGGAGAACATCCTGCGGCGCCTGCGCGACAACCGGGCGGAGGGTTCGCCCCGCACGTCCTTCGCGGTGATCGTGGACGCCTCGAACGAGGTGCGCTCCGGCATCGTCTATGCCACGATCATCATCTGCCTCGTCTTCGTGCCGCTCTTTGCCCTGTCGGGCATCGAGGGCCGGCTCTTCGCGCCGCTCGGCCAGGCCTACATCATCGCCATCCTGTCGAGCCTCGTGGTCTCGCTGACCCTGACGCCCGCCCTCTCCTCCTGGCTGCTTCCCGGCCTCAAGAGCCTCGACCATCCCGAGAGCCGGCTGATCCGCGGCCTCAAGCGCGCCAACGGGCACCTCGTGGAGACGGCCTTCGCCCATCAGCGCCTCGCCATCGTCTGCGCGATCGTCGCGGTGGTCGCCGCCGGCTATGGCGCGGGACGCTTGCCCCGCGCCTTCCTGCCGACCTTCAACGAGGGCTCGTTCACGGTCACCACCACCTTCACCCCCGGCATCTCGCTCGCCGAATCCGCCCGCGTCGGCGCCATCGCCGAGCGCCTGCTCCTAGACATCCCCGAGGTGGACAAGGTCGGGCGCCGCACGGGCCGCGCCGAACTCGACGAGCATGCCGAGGGCGTCCATTCCACCGATCTGGAGATCCGCCTGAAGCCCGGCGGGCGCGAACGCCCGGCCATCGTCGCCGACATCAGGGGGCGGCTGTCAGTCCTTCCGGTCACGGTGAATGTCGGCCAGCCGATCTCGCACCGGCTCGACCACATGCTCTCCGGTGTCCGGGCCGAGATCGCCCTGAAGCTGTTCGGCGAGGATCTCGACGCGCTGCGCCGCACCGCCGAATCCCTGCGCGAGACCTTGTCCGGCATTCCGGGCGTCGCCGACCTCCAGGTGGAGCGGCAGGTGCGCGTGCCCCAGATCGAGATACGGGTCGATCCGGCCAAGGCGGCGCTCTACGGTGTCTCCCCCGCGACGGTGGTGGAGACGGTGGGGAACCTCGCCAACGGCCGCGTGGTCTCGACCCTGGTGGACGGCCTTCGCCGCTTCGACGTGATCCTGCGCCTGCCCGAGAGCGGCCGGTCCATGGCCGCCCTGCGCGACCTCCTCATCGAGACGCCCTCGGGCTGGGTGCCCGCCCATGCCCTGGCCGACATCGCCGAGCGGGACGGGCCCAACCAGATCCTGCGCGAGAACGGCCGCCGCCGTATCGTGGTCCAGGCCAACACCGTGCCGGGCTCGGACGGCTCGAAGGTCGCCGCCGACATCGCGCAGGCCCTGGCACGCACGACGCTGCCGGAGGGGATCAGCGCGCGCCTCGAAGGCGCGTTCGAGGCGCAAGGGGAGGCGACCCGCAGGATCGGCCTCCTCGGACTCGTCTCCTTCGCCCTTGTCTTCGCGCTGTTGGCGAGCCGCTACCGCTCCGGCGTGCTGGCCCTCATCGTCATGGGCAACGTGCCGCTCGCCCTCATCGGCAGCGTCGTCGCCCTCACCATCGCCGGTCTGCCGCTCTCGGTGGCCTCGATGATCGGCTTCGTGACGCTCACCGGCATCGTCGCCCGCAACGGCATCCTGAAGATCAGCCACGTGTTGAATCTCGGGTTGAACGAGGGGCTGCCCTTCGGCCCGGCCCTGGTGCTGCGGGCGAGCAACGAGCGCCTCGTGCCGGTGTTGATGACGGCGCTCGCCGCAGGCATCGCCCTGGTGCCGCTGCTGGTCGACGGCACCGCGCCGGGCAAGGAGATCCTGCATCCCGTGGCCGTGACGATCTTCGGTGGCCTCATCAGCGCGACGCTGCTGGACGCCGTGCTGACGCCGATCCTGATGCTGCGCTTCGGCGGCTCCGCCTTCGCCCGCCTGCGCGAGGCGCCCGGCGATGAAGCCCCCTCCCCGGTGGCGGG
>NZ_VRVC01000157.1:0-9929 GCF_008040005.1 Methylobacterium sp. WL19 | reverse complement strand
GCCCGCCCCTCCCCGCACCGGCCCTGCTTTGCCGGGCGTGCGCCACATCGTGGCCGTCGCCTCCGGCAAGGGCGGCGTCGGCAAGTCCACCACCGCCTGCAACCTCGCCCTCGCCCTCTCGGCGCAGGGGCTGAAGGTCGGGCTGCTCGATGCCGACATCTACGGCCCCTCGGTGCCCAAGCTGTTCGGCCTCTCCGGCAAGCCGAAGGTGATCGAGGAGCGCCTGCTCGCGCCGATGGACGGCTACGGCATCAAGGTGATGTCCATCGGCTTCCTGATCGAGCCCGAGACGGCGATGATCTGGCGCGGCCCGATGGTGCAATCGGCCATCACCCAGATGCTGCGCGAGGTCGCCTGGGGCGAGCTCGACATCCTCGTGGTCGACATGCCGCCCGGCACCGGCGACGCCCAGCTCACCATGGCCCAGGCGACGCCGCTTTCCGGGGCCGTCATCGTCTCGACGCCGCAGGACCTGGCGCTGATCGACGCGCGGCGCGGGGTGACGATGTTCCGCAAGGTCTCGGTGCCGATCCTCGGCGTCATCGAGAACATGGCGACCTTCATCTGCCCGAATTGCGGCCATGCCTCGCACATCTTCGGCCATGGCGGCGCGCGTGAGGAAGCGGCGCGGCTCGACGTGCCGTTCCTCGGCGAGATCCCCCTGAACATGACCATTCGCGAGACCTCCGATTCCGGTCGTCCCGTGGTGGCGGTGGACCCGGACGGGCCGCACGCGAAGGTCTATCGCGGCATCGCCGCCCAGCTCTGGGCCAACCTCACCGGCGGGCCGGCCCCCCGCGCCGCGCCGCGCATCGTCATCGAGTAGCCCGGCGTGGCGCCCGTGCTCGGGGTGGTTCTGGCCGGCGGCCTGTCCCGCCGGATGGGCGGCGGCGACAAGCCGCTGAGACTCCTGGCGGGGCGCACCCTCCTCGACCGGGTGGTGGAGCGGTTCACGCCGCAATGCGGTCTCGGCATCGTCCTCAACGCCAATGGCGACCCGGCCCGGTTCGCAGAATTCCCCGGTCCGGTCTTGCCGGACGGGGTGCCCGACAATCCGGGGCCGCTCGCCGGAATCCTCGCCGCCCTCGACTACGCCGCCGCGCGCCACTCCTCCGCAACGCATGTGGCCAGCGTCACGGGCGACGCGCCGTTCCTGCCCCTCGACCTGGTGGACCGTCTCCGGACTGGCCTGTCCGGCGCGCCCATCGCCATGGCCTCCTCGGCCGGGCGAGAGCACTTCACCGTGGCGCTCTGGTCCGTGTCCCTGCGCGACGATCTCCGCGCCTCCCTCGTCGAGCGCGGCGAGCGCCGCGTCGGCGCATTCCTCCGCCGCCACGGTGCCGTGGCGGTGGACTGGCCGGCGGACCCGGTCGACCCGTTCCTCAACGTCAACACGCCGGAGGATCTGGCGCTGGCGGAGGCGCTGCTTCGTCAGGCCGATCGGTGATCGCTACGCAGGAGATGCGGGAAACCCGACCTGCGTCGGCTCGTAGCCCAGCATTTCGCCATGCGTGCAGACGGCTTGCGTGATGGCGATGCGCCCGGTCTCGTCTAGGCGTGCGACGCCTGTTTCCAGGTGACGGCGCCAGGAGGGACCTCGGCTCCACGCCTCGACCCAGGAGGCTGCCAGGGCAACGGGCTGGTTCCTGGCCAGGGCCGCGATCAGGAAGCTCGCCTGAGTCAGGTCCTTCGCCTGTTTCTCTCGCTCGGTCCGCTCGTTCGCCACGATGAGTTTGTGGACGGCGTAGCGCTCTGGAGCAGGCACCGTGACCGAGATTCCGCCGGCATGGAGCAGCGTCGAGCGGACCGGGTCCCTGATGAGGAAATCGAGATAGCGAAGCGGCTGGGCGCTGACACCGCCGAGGGCCGGCATCGGGATGAGCGCCCCGGTCAGATCGTCCGAGCCGCGGTTCGAGACGAGAAACTCGACCCGAAACCCGTTGGCGTTCGCGAAAGCGCTCGTGCGGTCCGGCCGCGACAGGTTCGGCACCGGACGGAAGCTCGCATCCACGGCCTGAAGTTCCTCGTGAACGGGAGGCATGCTCTCTCCGATCGCGACCGAGATGCCGTAATCCTGTGCGAGATCGATGTCGCCGGTCCTGAGCGCTCTCATCGGGCGCTCTCCGACGAGGCCCGGATAGGTCTGGAACGCCACCGTGCCGACCAGAACTCCGCGCAGCCGAAAGAAGCCTGCCTGCGCCAGACGTTCGACGACCCGGCCCGTCAGGGCGTCCGCTGTCGGAAACCCGGCGCTCCGCAACATCCGAACCGCGTCGATACGGGTGCGGTAATCGACTCGTTGGCGGTCATGGGCCTCGACTCGCCGCGTGGTCTCGGAATCCGCCACCGTGCCGACATAGCGGTTGGACTTCGTGCCGGTGGCGGCATCGTAGCCCTGGTAGTACCAGTATTCGCGCGCCTTGATGGTGCGCTTGATGAACTTGCCGTTCTCCGGAAAGTCGCGGTCGAACTCCGCATCGGCGCAGCGCTGATTGAGATCGGCGAAGACCGTCTGCGCGGCGGCATCGATGGACGGCATGGCTCGTACCTGCGTTACAGGAAAATCGCCGTTTTCCTGTAACGCGCGGGGCTGAGCCCCACAAACGAGAAAGGGCGTCCGCGCGGGTCACGCGCGGACGCCCTTTTCATGGACAGGCTGTCGGATCAGGCGGTGCCGACCGTGGCCTTGACGATCTTGTCCGGCGAGCGGGGCGGCTCGCCCTTGTTGAGGCTGTCCACCACGTCCATGCCTTCGGTCACCTTGCCCCAGACGGTGTATTGCTTGTCGAGGAAGCGGGCGTCGCCGAAGCAGAGGAAGAACTGCGAATTGGCCGAATGCGGGAAGTTGGTGCGGGCCATCGAGCAGGTGCCGCGCACATGCGGCTCGTCGTTGAACTCGGCCTTCAGGTCCGGCAGGTCGGAACCGCCCGAGCCGGTGCCCGTCGGGTCGCCGGTCTGGGCCATGAACCCGTCGATGACGCGGTGGAACGGCACGCCGTCGTAGAATCCCTGTCCCGCCAGCGTCTTGAGGCGCTCGACATGGTTGGGGGCGAGATCGGGGCGCAGCCCGATGACGACGCGGCCCTTGGTGGTTTCGAGGATGAGGGTTTCGGTATCGGCCATGGGGTCAGACTCCTTGTCCCTGGGGACCTTGGTAGATGAACCGCAGGGCGATCGGGCGCCCCGCGATGGCGGCGCCGAGCGCCGGCGTGATCGCGACCGGCGTGCAGCGCCGGATCGCGTCGAGGGTCGAGCGGGTCAGGATGTCCCTGCCGCGCTGATCGGCATTCTGCATCGAGAAGGTGATGCGAGGCTCGCCGATGACGGACCCGTCGCGGCGGAGCGCGAAACGGGCGGTGATCTCGGTACGCGGGAAGCCGGCGAGGCCCTGCGGCACCTCCCAGCAGGCGGCGAGTCGGGGGTAGAGCTCTTGGAGCGTGTTGGCCGGACTCGCGGCGATACCGCCCTCCGGGGCCTGCACCGTGGAGCGCAGGGACGCGGGCGGCGTCAGCGGCAGTCCGGCTCCCGCCAGGGCGGCCGATGCAAAACCCGCCGCGAGCGGGATGGCGACCGCCGACGCGGCGACGGCGAGGCGCGTCGGGCGCCTCACTGTCGCGCCTCCGGTCATTTCGCGCCTTGGGCCATCTGCATCTTCACGATCTTGTCCGGGTTCTGGACCGCGCCGCCCGGAGCGCCCGCCGCCGCCTTCTTGATCTTGTCGACGACCTCCATCCCGGAGGAGACCAGTCCGATCACGGTATACTGGCCGTTCAGGAACGGCGCGTCGCCGAGGCAGATGAAGAACTGCGAGTTCGCCGAGTTCGGATCCGACGAGCGGGCCATGCCGAGCGTGCCGCGCCGGAACGGCGATTGGGAGAATTCGGCCGGGATGTTCGGCAGGGAGGAACCGCCGGTGCCGTTGCCCTTCGGGTCGCCGGTCTGGGCCATGAACCCGTCCATGACGCGATGGAACTTCAGCCCGTCATAGAAGCCCTTCTTGATGAGGGTCTTCAGCTGGGCCACGTGCTGCGGCGCGAGATCGGGGCGCAGCTCGATGGTGACGCGGCCGTCCTTGGTGTCGAGATAGACCGTGTTGTCGTCCGCCGCCCGTGCCACGGGCGCGAACCCGATCATGGCGGCAAGCGCCAGGGACAGGAAGGCGGTCCGCCGATGGAGGGTCCGATGAGTCATGAGGGGGCGGTCTCCGGTCCGTTGAAGGAGGTGGATGGAAGGGATCAGGCTTGCGCGAAGCGCGCGGCGAGCCGTTCCGCCACGAGGGGAGGAACGAAGGGCGAGACATCGCCGCCCATGGCCGCGATCTGGCGCACCAGGGTGGCGGTGATCGGCCGAACGCCGGTGGAGGCGGGCAGGAACACGGTCTGCACCTCCGGCGCCATGGCGCCGTTCATGCCGGCGAGCTGCATCTCGTAGTCGAGATCCGTGCCGTCGCGCAGGCCGCGGATGAAGATGCTCGCGCCCGAGCGCCGTGCGGCCGACACCGCCAGATCGCCGAACGTGACGATGTCGAGGCTGGCGCCTTCGGCCTCCGCCAGGGGCGCGCAGGTCGCTTGCAGCAGATCCGCCCGTTCCTCGGGCGAGAACATGGGGGCCTTGCCCGGATGCACGCCGATGGCGATCACCAGGTGCTGCACGAGCCGGCATGCCTGACGGATGACGTCGAGGTGTCCGTTCGTGACCGGATCGAAAGAGCCAGCGTAGAGCGCGGTGCGGATCATCACCGGTGGGCGTAGAGCATTTCGCCCCGAAACGGAACCGCCCGCGACCATCCCGGCGCGCTCGGGGGCTCCCGGCGATCGAGCGGCGCACGAAAAAAGGCGGATGCCCCGATGGAGCGCCCGCCCGAAGTTTCGGTCTTCGAAGTCTGGTCGACGACGTCCGGCTTATGGATTCGCCAAGCGAGGTGCCGGAACGGCAGAGCCTTTTCGCAACTCCACGCTGCGCCGAACGTCTCGTTCGGTCCGGCGCGGACGATGGAGCGATATCTCTCTGGGGCCGAACTTATCCGTGCACCGCGGCGCCGGATATGACTTGGCTGCAACACCGAAGATCAGTGACCGAAACGAGAATGCCGGCCAAGTCTTGCGACATGACCGGCATTCGGGTCGAAAGTTTTCAGACTGATTCCGAATGATTCCAGATCAGTTGGAATAAGGCCTCTTTCAGGGGGCGTCTCCCGTGGGATCGATTGCCGTCACCTCTCCGGCATCGTCCTCACCTTCGCCTTCACCCTCGATATGCTCGACCGAGACCACGCGCTCGGTCTTCTCGGTGTTGAACACCGTGACACCCTGCGAGGCGCGGCCGACGATGCGGATATCGTCCACCGGCACACGGATGAGTTGTCCGGCATTGGTCACCAGCATGATCTGGTCGGAGGGCTGGACCGGGAAAGACGCGACGAGGTTGCCGTTGCGCGGGTTGACCCGCATGGCGGTGATGCCTTTGCCGCCGCGACCCGAGATCCGATACTCGAAGGACGAGCTGCGCTTGCCGAAGCCGCGCTCGGAGAGGGTGAGCACGAATTGCTGGGCCGCGCCCATTTCGGCGTAGCGCTCCTGGGAGAGAAGCGGCGCATCGGTGGCGATGTCCTCGGAATCGGCATCGCCGCCCTCGGTGTCGCCGATCACGGCCCGCTGCATCTTCAGGAAGGCGCCACGCTCCTCGGGCGTCGCGTCGAAGCTGTTGAGGATCGTCATCGAGATGACGCGGTCGTCCTGCGCCAGGCTGATACCGCGCACGCCGGTGGAATCGCGCCCCTTGAAGACGCGGACATCCTCGACGGGGAAGCGGATGCACTGGCCGGCCTGCGTGGTGAGCAGGACGTTCTGATCGGCGCGGCAGATCTCCACGTGGACGATGTGGTCGCCTTCATCGAGCTTCATGGCGATCTTGCCGGCGCGGTTCACCTGCACGAAGTCGGAGAGCTTGTTGCGCCTCACGCCGCCGCTGGCGGTGGCGAACATGACGTCGAGCGTCTCCCAGGAGGCTTCGTCCTCGGGCAGCGGCATGATCGTGGTGATGCGCTCCGTGCCCGCATCCATGGCGAGGATGTTGACGAGCGCCTTGCCGCGCGCGTTGGGGGCCGCCATCGGCAGGCGCCAGACCTTCTCCTTGTAGACCTGGCCCTGGTTCGAGAAGAACAGGACCGGCGTATGGGTGCTGGCCACGAACAGGCGGGTGACGAAATCCTCGTCGCGGGTGGACATGCCGGAGCGGCCCTTGCCGCCCCGGCGCTGGGCCCGGTAGGTCGAGAGCGGCACGCGCTTGACGTAGCCGGCATGGGACACGGTGACGACCATGTCCTCTCGCTGGATCAGGTCCTCGTCCTCGACGTTGGAATCCCAGTCGAGGATCATGGTCTTGCGCGGCGTCGCGTAGGCCTCGCGGACTTCGCGCAGCTCGTCCTTGACGATGGTCATGATGCGCAGGCGCGAGCGCAGGATGTCGAGGTAGTCGGCGATCTCGTCGGCGAGCTTCTGGAGCTCGTCGCCGATCTCGTCGCGGCCCAGAGCCGTGAGGCGCTGCAGGCGCAGGTCGAGGATGGCGCGGGCCTGGATCTCCGACAGGCGGTAATTGCCGTTCTCGTCCACGCGGTGGCGCGGGTCGTCCACCAGGGCGATGAGCGGCGCGATGTCGAGGGCCGGCCAGAGGCGACCCATCAGCGCCTCGCGGGCGGTGTTCGGATCGGGCGAGGTGCGGATGAGGCGGATGACCTCGTCGATATTGGCCACCGCGATGGCGAGACCGCACAACACGTGGGCGCGCTCGCGGGCCTTGCCGAGGAGGAACTTGGTCCGCCGCGAGACGACTTCTTCGCGAAAATCCACGAAGGCCGTGAGCAGGTCCTTCAGGTTCATCAACTCGGGGCGGCCGCCGTTCAGCGCCACCATGTTGCAGCCGAAGGAGGATTGCAGCGGCGTGAAGCGGTAGAGCTGGTTCAGCACCACGTCGGCCATCGAATCGCGCTTGATCTCGATGACGATGCGCATGCCGTCGCGGTCGGATTCGTCGCGCAGGTCGGAGATGCCCTCGACCCGCTTCTCCTTCACCAACTCGGCGATCTTCTCCATGAGAGTCGCCTTGTTCACCTGATACGGGATCTCGGTGAAGATCAGCGCCTCGCGCTCCTTGCGCAGCTCCTCCACATGGGACTTCGCCCGCATGATGACCGAGCCGCGGCCCGTGGCGTAGGCCTGCCGCACGCCGGCGCGGCCGAGGATCGAGCCGCCGGTGGGGAAGTCCGGGCCGGGGACGTATTCGGTCAGCTGCTCGATGGTGAGGCCGGGATCGTCGATGAGGGCGATGCAGGCGTCGATGAGCTCGCCGAGATTGTGCGGCGGGATGTTGGTGGCCATGCCCACCGCGATGCCGCCCGCTCCGTTGACGAGGAGGTTCGGGAAGCGCGCCGGCAGAACCTTCGGCTCCTCGCGCGACTCGTCGTAGTTCGGCTGGAAGTCGACGGTGTTCTTGTCGATGTCGGCGAGCAGCGCGTTGGCGGGCTTGGCCAGACGCGACTCGGTGTAGCGCATGGCCGCCGGCGGATCGCCGTCCACGGAGCCGAAATTGCCCTGCCCGTCGATGAGCATGAGCCGCATCGAGAAGTCCTGGGCCATGCGGACCAAGGCGTCGTAGATCGATTGGTCGCCATGCGGATGGTAGAGACCGATCACGTCGCCGACGATGCGGGCCGACTTGACGTATTTCCGCTCGGGCAGGTGCCCGCTCTCATAGGCCGAGTAGAGGATGCGCCGGTGCACCGGCTTCAGGCCGTCCCGCGCGTCGGGCAGAGCCCGGCTCACGATCACGCTCATGGCGTAATCGAGATAGGAGCGGCGCATCTCGTCGGTGATGGAAACGGGCTTGATGTCCGAGGCGGGCGGCGTCGCGCCGGCGCCGGTATCGTCTTTCTCTGCCAAGGTCTTCGATCTCTGCCTGTGACGGTCCCGGCGGGCCGGGTCCGCGTGGAGCGACGGGCGCTAGGGAAAGTGGGGGGCGGGGCGTTCCGCGTGGCCTCGAAAAGGCCGGCCGCGTCACGTTCCGTCTCAAGCGTCCTTCATACGCCATCCAATCCCGCCGCGCCACCGCCGCACGTCGCGACGACAGCGACAAACCCCATGCGTCGCAAGCGTTTGCGACGCCGATTTCAGCCCCTGTGGAGCCGTCGCCCTCCATCCCCATCCCCGGACGGCCGGGGCGTCGGCGGAACCCTATCCGGGCGCTGGCTCGGAATGCCACAAGGCGACCCGAAAAGCCGGGATCGGCGCGTCGTGCCGCTCACCCCGCCATAGCCCCGGCGAAATCGGACATCTCGTAGAGCGGCCGGATCTCGATCTCGCTCGGGCCGGGCATCGGGTTGGGACAGCGCTTCACCCAGTCGAGCGCTTCCGCCATGTCCTTCACCTGCCAGAGCCAGAAGCCGGCGACCAGCTCCCCGGTCGAGGCGAAGGGACCGTCACTGACGGTGCGGGAGGCGCCGTCGAAGGCGACCCGCTTGCCCCTGGCGGACGGGTGCAGGCCCTCGCCGGCGAGGAGGATGCCCGCCTTGGCGAGTTCCATGTTGAACTCGCCCATGGCGGTGAGGAGATCGAGGGAGGGCATGATCCCCGCCTCGCTGTCCGTGGTCGCCTTGACCAGAACCATGACGCGCATCGATTCGCCCCCCTGCTTGATCGAGCCCATGGAAGCATGCCGATGCGGTCCATGTGAACCGGCAGAGCGCGAGGCCGGTTACCCGAGATCATCGATCCCGCCGCATCGATCAACAGGGTCACCGTCATGCTTGTTCGCCCGAAAGCCGTCGCTTTCGACATCATCGGCACGGTGTTCAGCATGGAGCCGATGCGGCCCGCCCTGGTGGCGATGGGCCTGCCGCCGCTCGCCCTGGACTTCCTCTACACCGCCGGCCTGCGGGACATGTTCGCCCTGGCGGCCACCGGCACCTTCGCGCCGTTCCAGTCCGTGCTGTCGGGGTGCCTGGACGAGGTGCTCGCCATGCATGGCCTGTCCGCCTCGCCGGAGGACAGGAATGCGGTACTCGGCATGATGAAGGCTCTTCCACCGCACGAGGACGCCAAGGCGGCATTCGAGGTTCTCGCCGATTCCGGCATCCGGGTCTTCGCCGTGAGCAACGGCGCGGCCGCGACCACGAGGGGATTGCTCGCCGCGGCAGGTATGGAGGGGCTCGTGGAGCGGGTTCTCTCCGTCGAGGACGTGAAGCTGTCCAAGCCGCGCGCCGAGGTCTATTGCCACGCCACGCGGGCCGCCGTCCTCGCTCCGGGCGACATGGCGATGATCGCAACCCACCCCTGGGACCTCCACGGCGCCAGGATGGCCGGCCTCATGACCGGCTACGTCGCTCGGGGTGTGCCGTACTCACCAGCACTTGAGCCGCCGGACCTGACCGGGGAGACCCTGCTGGAGGTCGCATCGGCGATGGCGCGGCTCGCGCCGTCGCAACCCGACGCCTGATGCCTGTTCGCTGTTGGGGAGCCCGTCTGTCCGCTCCGTGAGCGGCTGCTGGAGTCACCCATCTGCTCGACCCCCTGTTTATGAGGAGGCGATGTGAGGCGCGACGGCACCCCCTCTCCTGAAAGGAGAGGACTGAGGTGAGGTGTGGTCCATCTCCGAAAAGGTCACACACCTCACCCTGTCCCTCTCCTTCCAGGAGAGAGAACCCGCGCTGTCCGCGAGATATGTGACTATCGTAGCCGTGAGCGGACTTGGTGGAGGCCGATACACAATGCGTCCTGTCTGTCGGATGCCGACGACGGGAACGGCAGATCCCTAGAACGGGATATCGTCGTCGAGGTCGTAATTGGGCTTCGACGAAGCCGCCGCCGGCCGACGCTCGCCGCCCGAGGAACGGCCGCCGCCGTATTCGCCGCCGCGATCGCCGCCCCGGTCTCCGC
>NZ_VRVC01000156.1:0-9992 GCF_008040005.1 Methylobacterium sp. WL19 | reverse complement strand
CAAAACATATTCATGAGTTGTCTTTGATCGTGCGTTTATTGCTTCTATTATATTGTTTTCTTCATTTTTAGCTTTATTGGAGATATTATTCGAATTATCCGTTTCTAGTGATTTGTCATTGGGGACAGGTTTGGAGTATTGCTTGGAGCACCAATCCGTTTTGTTGGGGTATGAATTTACGCACCATTCATATAGACTATTATCAGCATAGCTATAGTTTGATGATAATATGCCCATAAATGAAATAGCGCACAGGAAGGATTTATTGTTCAATTTTCTATCTCCCACGTGTTTTTAAATGCTTATCCGCGAGGTGCGCGCCACCCAGCTGCCCGCGCCTCATCCTCCGAGCAGAACATGCGCTCGCCGTCCTTCTCGCTGATCCGGGTCCGCTCGTAATCGCGCGATCCAGGGACGTGGAAGACCTTCTCCCCCTTTCGGCTGATGTTCCCCTTGATCGCGCAGCCGCCGGCCTTGAGGGCCGGCTGCGGAGGCGTTGGCGAGGGTATGGGGCCATCCGGGCCGCCCGGCGCCGCGAACCCCATCGTCATGGTGCGCTCGCCCTTGCGCCAGTCGCCCGGCATCGTGAAGGAGCCGGCCCAAATCCCAAGCTTCTCCGCCTTCGCGGTGTTCTCGGCCGGGACGTAGTCTTCTGAGTACCGGCGATACGCGACGGCATGGCCCTGCGCCACCAGCCACCCATTCAGGTCCTCTGTGCCCTTCCGGCAGACCGCGACGGTGCGCCCGTACTTGTCGGTATCCCTAGGATCGCAGGAGACGGGCGTGGAGCCGATCCGGTCGGCCAGCGCGAGGGCAGCGGCCTGCCCGCATCGGAAGGCCTTCCCTGCCCTATCCTGGCAAAGCTGACCGCTCTCCGGTGCATCAATGCCATGAAGGCGGATGCGGGTGCCGCCGATGTCGAGGGTGTCGCCGTCTACCACCGAGGCCCGGCCGGTGATCGGCTCGGCCGCGAAAGCAGGAGCCAGTGACAGGACGAGGAACAAGGCGGGAAGATGCATCGATTTCATCAATACCGGCTATCGATTTGATCTGTTGGAATGATGGTGCACCGCAGCGCATATCCCTCTCATCAGACGGGGCGCAGTCCCCGAAACTCTTGAGGGATAAGTACCATGACCGTTCGTAAAATCGTGCTCGCCGCTCTCGCCGCTGCCACCCTGACCGGTACGGCGATGGCTGAGGATCGCGTGAACATCACGCCGACGCTCTACCGTGAGCAGGCTCGCGTTACGGCATCGGTTCGTCCGGCCTCCGAGCTGACGACCACGCCGTCCCTGACCCCGCGTGCCCCCGCGACCCGGCGCCTCGTTGCCGACGCAGAAGCCTCGGCCCGTTAAGACGACTTCCTGGCCGGCTTGGTCCCACCACCAGGCCGGCCGCGATGCGATCTTCATTCTGCCGGATCGCGCCGCGCGCCTGTCGCCACCACCTTCATCATGACGTCGGGAAGCGGGCGCTGTAGCTCAAGGGCGACCTCTGTCGGCGCCTCAAGCCACGTCCGCCACTCTTCTGGTGTCGTCAGCAGGACAGGCATTGCCTTCGGGTGGACCGGGCCGACGATTCCATTCGCGTCACAGGTGAGGAACGAGAACAGCCGGTGCTCGGCCTCCTCCCGGTCGGGGTTCTCGGCCTTGGTGCCGCGCACGCCTGTCCAGGGCCGCCAGATGCCGGCGAAGGCAAACAGCGGCCGGTCGTCATCGAGGGCGAACCACGTGGGCGTCTTCTTCGGCTTGGTGTCCGCGTACTCGCTGAAGGAGGACACCGGGACGAGGCAGCGGTATTCCGGCTTGAGCCAGGGCCGCCAGTGCGGGCTCTTCACGTTCCGCACATTGGTGACGGGGTGCTCCCCGTACTGCTTCGGGCCGGGGATGCCCCATCGGAACATCTCAAGCGCGCGCCTGCCGTCCTCGATCCGCACGATGGGCGCCATCTGGTCGGGGAAGATGCCGGGTATCCTCGGTAGGTTGCCGGCGCGGTCCTCGCTCACGCCAAAGGCCTCACGGATTTCCGCCTGCGACGTGACCAAGCTGTAAAGGTTGCACATCGCTCACGTCCTCTAGGAGCCGCAGGCTGCTTTTTCGCACCGGGATTGCCACGCATCTCGCTCGGCCCTGACCTCGACCAACTCGCGGCGTAGCGCTTCGATCTCAGCATGCAGCTCGCCGGCATCCACGGCCAGCTCGATGCACTGCTCTTGGACCTCGGCGAGCTGTGCCCGCAACTCGCCGTTCTCGACGGCGACGGCGAGGAACGGGACGTGCTGTGCCGTATCGCTCATGCGGTCCCCTGCCCCGGGTCAGTTCTAGGGCGGCGGGTCTATCCCAGTCGGCAAAGCACCACCAGTACGGCAGCGGGGCTCGGGTTCAGGATGTCTTTCAGGGGTTAGGACGGATGTGAGATGCGACGGCAGGCAGGAGGGCGCCCTGAGGCGCCCCCCTGCCTTCACACCCACCCTGTGCTCCTACGAAGGGATGATACACGAGACCTTCGATATGGACTGTATGTCTACGTTGCGCAGGGTTGGTTCCCTGAAGTGCTCGATGTCATACTTCCCCTCGATAGTACCCTCTCGGATTGTTCCCACATACGTACTGCCGTCTTCGATGATCGCCACCGATTGCAGTCCAATATAGAGGGACAGACAGCCTCCCAAACTCCGAGATATGACGGTGTCTCCATCGTTGTATCTTGGCGAGTAGTAGTCACCAATGATTTTGAACGAGAGGTTTTCTTCTGGCGCGGTCACGATCTGCTTGCCCTATGTGTGGGAGGCTTTGTCATGAGGCGTAGTTCGCAGGGTATGGATCATGTACAGCTTTTCTGTGCATCTCGCAGGTAAAACGGTGGATGTGTACAGGATTTATGCACACCGAATGCTGTCTTGTGCCCTAGAACTACTCAACGTATCAGGGCTACCACCGAATAGAGCGGGGCGGAATGCCCCTTTGTACGGAGCCGTATTGTGGACCCCTGCGGCGGATTGACTCCCGCCGGGCGGGAGTGGTGAACGGGACGGGCGTTCAGCGGCGTCTACAGCATCCCGAAGATGCCTCATCGCGATTGCCAAGGAAGTTCGTCAACGCTATTGATGACGTCGGTCGCTGTTACCTCGTCCATTCAGTTGGACCATTTTGGACTGCTACCCATCTGTCCAGGCGACCTCGTGCTAATCAGCAGGAGGTCAAAATGGAAACTAAAGATAAGATGCGCTGCCCCTTCGTCTATAAGGGCGGGAAGCGGTGTGAAGGACATGTAACGCGAGTTAAAGCCTTCGGGCCGTCACTCGATGATGGTATCTATGTTAAGAAAGTCCGGGTGTGGTGTTCTCTAAAGGATAATCACGAAGGTACAGCCTCGACATGGGAAAGTAAGGAGCGGATGGAGTTCTATCCGGATAAGCTCCCTGCTGATATACATCACCCTGTCCTCGCCCTGTTCGACCGGGGAGAGCGCGAAATTATCCTCTAAAAGCGAGGGCGCACCGGCTTCCCGGTTGCGCCCTTTGCTCGTTCTGTGGGAACGATCAAGAACGCTCGTGCTTCGCGAGGACGTGTTCTATCCCTTCCGTCACCAGTGCCTCAATCGAGTTGCCGGCCCTACCGTGCTCGGTGACGAGGTCCCGGGATAGCTCCCTGATTTTCGCCACGAGGTCGCGGTCGAGCCACACCGTGAAGGCCTGTCTGTTTGCCCGATGATCCCGCCGACTAGGTAAAGGTGTAGGTGTTGCTTTAGGTGGAGTTGTAGGTTGAGGTTTTTCCGGTACGTCGAGGATGGGCTGCTCCCCGATTGTGAACGCCGCCGAAAGGCCGGGCTTCTTCGCCATCCTACGTCTCCACGCGCTTACGCTTGACCCTCAGGCCGATCTGCTTGGCTACCCACCGGAACAGGGCATCGATCTCCTCGGCGCCTTTCCCATCGGGTTCCAGCTCCTGAATGGTCCGGCCATCGTTGAAGCAGGACTTGAACGCCTTGCGATGAGACACCGTGGGGGCGCCGTTCGCATTGCCGATTGGGATGCCCCTGGCGGCAAATCCCTTCGAAGCCTCCTTCACGTCCGTTTTCCGGCCGGACACGTCGACGTCGGAGAAGATCACGAAGTGCTTCTTCCCTATGGCCTCCAACATGGACGCCGTGCTGGGCACGGCATCCATGTCCGCGAGCGAGGTGCGCGAGGGGATGAGTACCAAGTCCGACAGCTCGGCCGCGCGCTTTCCCATCGCCTCGGATTTCCCCGCGGTGTCGATGAAAACCAGTTCGGCTCCCTGTGCCTCGAAGGCTTTCAGGGTCGGCTCTAGGAAATCGGGAGTTGTCTCAGGACGAACAGGAGGTCCGTCGATCTGACGGCGCGTCGACCACATGCGAAGGGTCGCTTGCGGGTCGGTGTCCACAATCGCGGTGAGGATGCCGGCATGGTGCGCGGCTACGGCAAGATGGGCTGTCAGGGTGGATTTGCCGATCCCCCCTTTTAGCCCGACGAGGCTGACGACGTGCACAGGGCACCTCCACGGATCGACGGAATGCTGTGCATACCGTGTACGTGTAGGGCGTAAAGATACGGTTTCCGTTTAGGTCTCACTTTACATTTAGGTGTAGGTTTACAGATAGGTTGATATCACCTAGCGCTGGCTCTAGCTCTCGAAAGAGGGGGCTATGGGTTTGACGTAAGGGCCGGCTTCGGCCGACAAGAGGCGCTTCGGTTAACGACATCCTTCGTGAGTCGTGAGCCGGCAGGAGAGATCACCGCCGCGAGATAGACCCTGAAACGACTACGGCCCCCCTGTCGCCAAACAGGAGGGCCGCAAAAATCGAGTGGCTCGGGAGCCGGTTTTCAACTCCCCACAAGCCACATGATGCCCTTGGGTGTCAAGACGGAACGCCAATTCCGTCCACGATGAAGTCGTGCCTTGTGCCTGCCTGCGGCCCGTAAGGGACCGAGGACGATGTTTCACGCGACCATGGCCGCCGCCATCGACGGCGCGCGGACGCTTGCGCAGATGGACGAGCTGTCGCGCCAGGTCTGGCAGGGGCACGGGGGAGGGGCCTTGGACGACGTCCAGGCCCAGGCGCTCGCCGAACGGCTCCACGCCCGCCGGAGCGCGATCCGTGAGGGCATCGTGCCTGTCGGCATCCCCGCCGGCCGTGTGAGCCTGTTCCCGCCGCGCAGGAGCGTCGCCAGCCCCGACAAGGCCGCCTCTCGCGACAGGCGCCGCCTGCTAGCGTGCTCGGGACCCATGCCGCCGGCCCTCGCTGCTCGCTTCACCACCGGCCAACTGGCGGTCCTGCGCATCGTCGCCGACGAGGTCGCGGCCAAGGGCGTGTGCGGGCTGTGTGTCGATGCCATCGCGGCCCGGGCCGGCGTGTGCCGGCGGCTTGCGCAGGGCGCCATCCGCCTCGCCGAGGGCGACGGGCTGCTGACGGTCGAGGAACGCCGTCACGAAGGCCGGAGAAGCTCCACGAACCTCGTCCGCATCATCAGCCGGGAGTGGCAGGCATGGATGCGGCGCGTCGGCCGGGCGAAGGCCGGGGGGGGAGGGTGCAAAGAGATTCACCCCACGGATAGTAGAGTTCTAACTTCGGGGAAAACCGAGGCAAGCGGAACCCTAAGAGAGCTGCCAGCACGGCAGGGTCGCTCTCATGGCAGCGGCTCGCGAGGCACGTTCTGGGTAGCGGGACGGACAAAGGCTATGCGGTGAGGGTATGCGGTCGTTCGACATGACGGACGACGCCTTCCTGGCATCTGCAGAAGCTATGCACACACTCTCGCCGAACTTCGGGAGGAACCTCTGTGTATCGCGCGTCGGGAGCACGCCTCGCCACGCCAGCACATCGGAGCACGCCCGTGATCAAAATCCTGACGGCGATCCTTTCGGTTTTTGTGGTCCTGGCGCTGGGGGCCTGCTTGACGGTCCTGACGCTTCCCTTCCGAGCCATACGCAGCTTGGCTCGTAGCCGAACCGTGCCTGCTTGAAGTGATCGCCTGCAGAGAGGCGCCCTAGGCTTTCTACACGACCTTCAGCTTCGCGACCCGGAGCCCTGCCTTGCGCCAACTGACACTCAGGCCGACCACCGCGAGTTTGCCGGCAAACACCGCCAGCCCCTTTCGTAGGTGGTCCGCATCGCGCCAGCCGGCCGCCACAACGGATTCCGGCATGTGCCGGCCCGGAGCCGACAGTATCGCTATGGTGCGCGCTAGGAGCGGCGTCACGCCAATCCCGCCGCCGGGCCCGGTCAACATCAACGGCGCCACGTACACGCCGAACAGTCGGCCGGGGAACGGAATGCGTGTCAGACCTGCGCTTCGAGCGCAGCGGCCTCGCACATGCCGACCAGCGGCGAATACGGGCAAGGACTTTAAGCGACTTGGGAGCCTTGGCCGAACAAGGAGCGTTCGGCCAAGTGGTGTGGCGTGCTTACGCGACCAGGAAATCGAGGTGAGTCAGCGCCACCTTGTCGTGGTTGTCGATGACGGCGAACTTGATGGCCTTGGCGGCGCTGCCGCTGCCATCCGCGTCGTAGGATAGGACACCAGTATCGTGGTCGTAGAGGATGCGGTCGTTCGCATCGACTTTGGCGCCCGTGACGGCAAGATCCTTGAACGCAGATGCCGCAAGACTGCCGGCCGAAAGCGCCGCGAAGATGCTCTTCGACAGCTGGATCGTATCGTCAACGGCCGAGAAGTCGGTAAGATGGTCGATGTTGGTAGAGCCGAGCTTCGTGCTGAACACGAACGTATCCTTACCGGCCAGACCCGTCAGCGTATCCGCCCCGAGGCCGCCATCGAGATTGTTGGCACCCGCGGTCCCCTTGAGCACGTTACCAAGGCCATTGCCGGTGGCGTTGATGTTTGTGGTGCCGGTGAGCGTCAGGTTCTCCACGTAAGAGCCGGCGAGCGAGTAGGACACTGACGCCTTAATGAGATCGGTCCCGCTGGCACCGCTCACCTCTATGGCTCTGTCACCGATTGCGTCGACGATGTAGGTGTCCGAACCTTCCCCGCCGATCATCGTATCGGCACCGGCCTTTCCGTCGAGGACATTAGCGGCCTCGTTACCAATCAGGACGTTGGTGAGACTGTTCCCGACCCCCTTGATTGCGCTGCCGCCAACGAGTGTGAGGTTCTCGACATTCTTCGCCAGCACATGGCTGACCGTGGCCATCACAGTGTCAGTCCCATAGCGATCGGTAGCGGTATCGGCGGCCTCAACAATTTGGTCGTTCACGTGATCCACGACGTAGGTGTCGTTGCCCTTGCCGCCATGCATGACATCGGCACCGGCGCCACCAATAAGAACGTCGTTCCCTGCCTCCCCCGATAGGGAATCGGCCCCCGCTGAGCCGAATAAGACGTCATCTGAACTGGAGCCCGACATTGGCTGTCCGCGCGGTGCAGTACCGTCATTGTCGAGGATCGCTGCCATGGCGATAGACTGCCCCAGCAGCACGTTGGTGCTCGGTGTGTAGAGTTCGAAGGTGAAGGCCTCGGTCGGCTCGGCCTCCGTATCGTCGGTGATGGCGACCCGTACGGTCTTCAGGGTCTCACCAGGTGCAAAGGTGAGTTTTCCATTGTCGCTGGCGTAGTCGTCGTAGGCGTTCGCGGTGTTCGTGCGCCAATTGACCGAGACCGCCCCGGTGGCCGGGGCTGAGAGCCTGACCACAAACTCGGCATAGCCCGCACTCTCTCCGACCGTAACGTCATCAACCGTTATGGTCGGCTTGCTCACCGCTTTGCCATCACTGGCTGCGATCACCGCGATGCCGGTCGTGTCGGTGCTGCTGGCTCCGACGAGATGCGACAGGTTGAGGGCGAAGGTTTCCGTACCCTCCCGGATGATATCGTCGTTCAGGGAGACGCTGACCACCTTTGTGGTTTCACCTGCCGCGAACTGGAGCCCGCCGCTGACTGCCTGATAGTCTGCGCCGGCCTTGGCCGAGCCGTTCTGGGTGGCGTAGTCCATCGAGACGGCGCTGTAGCTGGGACGGTCGAGCGTCACGACGAAGCGCGCTACTCCTGCGGCCTCGTCGACGATGACATCGCTCACCGACACCACCGGGCGGCCTGCATCTCCGTCGTTATCGATGATGGTAGCAAGGGCCTTCGAGCTTCCCAGCAGCACGTTGGTGCTCGGTGTGTAGAGTTCGAAGGTGAAGGCCTCGGTCGGCTCGGCCTTCGTATCGTCGGTGATGGCGACCCGTACGGTCTTCAGGGTCTCACCAGGTGCAAAGGTGAGTTTGCCATTGTCGCTGGCGTAGTCGTCGTAGGCGTTCGCAGTGTTCGTACGCCAGTTGACCGAGACTGCCCCGGTGGCCGGGGCCGAGAGCCTGACCACAAACTCGGCATAGCCCGCACTCTCTCCGACCGTAACGTCATCAACCGAAATATAAGCCGGCATAACCACCCCAAAATTTGACGGACAATTTATTGGGTTGGAGTTCTGTCACAGTGGTACTTAGGCGTCTAGTTCACTTCATAGAATGGAATTAACGAACTCAAAATTTGCAAAACCACGGAATGATAGTAAATTTCATGGTCCTGTTTCTTAATCAAGATATGGTAAAAAATTATGACTTGTTCTTATAGCTAAGTAGGCCGCCGTCAGTGTGGGGCAATCCTCGAATTACCGTATCATCCATCGAGGACGTCGTAACGGCGCATCACCCATAACTACGCCGGTTAGAGTAAAAGTTGCCGACGTGTAAGCCTTGACCGGTGTAGCTTTCGCCGAGCGGGGTCCGGAGGTCTACTTTCGCTATTGGATTGTCGGCGGAACCCTCCACAGGTATCCCCGCATTGTTGCCGACCGAGAACCATCAAGCGGCCGGCAATTCTTAGAATTACTATCCGCGGCCCGTTGCCATCCGCGTGCCGAGAACCGGTTTGCGGCTGATGACATCGCGGGCCGGCTCGACCGGACGCGTCGTCGTTTCCGGCTTCCGATCCCCGGCCTGTGCCAACGAGTAAAGATCAGGAACGGACACGGTTTCGGTGAGAGATGACGGCTGGATCGCGCGGACCTCCGGCAGGAACTCAACGATCTCGAACCGTCGGCGTCGGGTGAAGTGATGGACATGGTGCGCTCGCGGAAGGCTCAAGGTTCCGCTGCCATCGCTCTGCGTGCGGATTTGGTCCTGGAAGGCAACGGCGTTCCCGGCGTCATCCACCCAGAGATCGCGAACCTCTCGGCCAAGCTCCTCACGAGGCCGGCCCGGCTGAACCCTGAAAGCCTCCACGCCCGGCAGCATCGAGGTCTCGCCGGCCGCCTCCAGCGCTCGGTTCGCCGTGTGCGTGGTGCGCTCGGCCCGAGCCCGGAGCGAGAGGATCGCGCGCGCCGTCGCAGCCATCGTCGGCAGCTGGCGCTCGCACAACTCCCGGAGTTCCGATTGGTCCGAGGTCGCTTGCTCCACGATCCGCGCCAAGGCCGCCCGCTTCTCAGCTTCATCGGATTGCGCAAGCTGATCGGCGAAGGCTGCCACGAGGGCTTTGGCGCGATCCAGCCGTATGCCGGCATCCCGGCGAGCGCCGTCGAGGGCGCGGAGGGCATCGTCGGTCGCCGACAGAAGGCCGGCGGCATAGGCGGCCTCAGCCGCCTCGATGGCGGTCATAGCGGCGCCTAGCTCGGCTTCGGCGGCCTCCTTATTCGCGGTGATCTCGGCGGCTGGGGCCGGCGCCGGATCGCGGGCGCGTGAGAAGAGGCTCTTCATGATCGAGCGGGCCATCAGTGCCGAGACCCGTTCAGGCTTGCCGCGACATCGGCCCAGGAAACGACGTCTTCGGCGGCGGTTGCCGACGCTGCGGCCGGCCCGGGGAGCGTTGCAAGAAGATCGACAGCGGCTTGAGGCGCCATGTCGGTCTTCGTCGCGAGAGCGATAGCGAAAGCCTCGCGGCCAACGGCATGGGGCGACGTGACGATAAACTGGCACCGGGCACGCTCCCGGGTCGCACCATCCAAGTGGTTCGAGCTCTTCGTGACGGT
>NZ_VRVC01000155.1:0-10548 GCF_008040005.1 Methylobacterium sp. WL19 | reverse complement strand
GAGGGGGGCGCCCGCCACCAGGGCCTCGATGCCGGCGCGGTCGGGCTTCAGGCCGCCCGACGCGTCGGCCAGGGCGAGCAGCAAGTCGATCCGCTCCTCGGGGGGCGTGCCTTCCCCGACCACGTGCATCCCGTGCGGGATCAGAGTGTGTTCGAGTTCACTGAGTGCGAGGCCCAGCGCCAGGACCCTGCCGGACATGTCCCCGGACCAGGCCGGCTCGGCCGATGTCAGGTCGAGGGCGGAACCCTGCGCCTGGATCATCTGGCCGAGGTCGCGGCGCTCGGCTTCCGCCTCGGGCTCCAGGCCGCGCCAGCGCTCGATGGAAGCCTTGAGGTCGATGAGGCCCCGGTAGAGCCCGGCCTGGGTGAGACTCGGGGTGAGGTAGCTCACCATGGTGGCGGCCGAGCGGCGCTTGGCGATCATGCCCTCGGAGGGGTTGTTGGCGGCGTAGAGGTAGACGTTGGGCAGTGGCCCGATCAGGCGCTCGGGCCAGCAGGAATCCGACAGGCCGGTCTGCTTGCCGGGCATGAATTCGAGCGCCCCGTGGGTGCCGAAATGCAGAACGGCGTCGGCGCGGAAATCCTCGCGCAGGTACCGGTAGAAGGCGGAGAAGGCGTGGGTCGGGGCAAAGCCGCGCTCGAACAGCAGCCGCATCGGGTCGCCCTCGTAGCCGAAGCCCGGCTGCACGCCGACGAAGACGTTGCCGAACTGCGCGCCCAGCACGAAGATCTGTGAGCCGTTGCTGTTCTGGCGCCCCGGCGCCGGACCCCATTGCGCCTCGATCTCGGAGAGATGCCGCTCGCGCCGGACATGGTCGTCGGCCGGGATGCGGTGATGGACGTTGGCGCTGGTGCCATAGCGGGCGGCGTTGCCGGCCAGCACCGCGTTGCGCAAATCGTCGACGCTGTCGGGCACCGCGACGTCGTAGCCGTCGGCCTTCAGGCCCTTCAGGGTGTTGTGGAGGGACTGGTAGACCGAGAGGAAGGCGGCGGTGCCGATGCTCCCGGCATTGGGCGGGAAGCCGAACAGGACGATGGCCACCTTGCGCGCGGCCCTGTCCTTGCGGCGCAGGGAGACGAGGCGCTCGACACGGGCGGCGAGCATGTCGGCCCGCTCGGAATGGACGCTCATGTCTCGGGCATTGGCTCCGGGCGAGCGGCTGGAACGGCCGCCGAACACCATCGGCGCGGTGGCCCCGTCGAGTTCGGGGATCGCCACCATCATGGTGGCTTCCACGGGGGAGAGGCCGCGGTCGGAGGCCTCCCACTGCTCCACGGTCTGGAATTCGAGGGCGTGCGCGGCGAGGTAGGGGACGTCGAGGTCGCGCAGGGTGGTCTCGGCCGCGGCCGCGTCGTTGTAGGCGGGGCCGCCCACCAGGGAGAACCCGGTGAGCGAGACGAGGGCGTCGATGGCGGGCCGGCCGTCGCTCCGGAAGAACGCTTCCACCGCCGGACGGTTGTCGAGGCCGCTGGCGAAGGCCGGCACGACACTGAGCCCGCGCGCCTCGAGGGCGGCGATGACGCCATCGTAATGGGCGGTGTTCCCGGCAAGCACGTAGGAGCGCATCACCAGCAGGCCGACGCGGCCCTTCACCCCTGCGGACGGAACCGGCAGCCGCGAGGGATCCTCGCCGATCCGGCCCTTCATGCGCGGATGGTAGAGACCGGTCTCGGGGTAGCTCAGGGGCGCCGGCGCGGCGGCGATCCGGCGCCAGCTCTCGCGCGGCCCGGCGGCGTAGCGGCCGACGAGGAAGCGCACGAGGTTGGCGATGTTCTCGTCCGAGCCCGAGAGCCAGTATTGCAGGGTGAGGAAATAGGCCCTGACATCCTGGGCCGAGCCGGGGATGAAGCGCAGGATCTTGGGCAGCCGGCGGATCATCGCCATCTGGCGGGCGCCGTTGCCCTGGGCACCGGTCTTGCCGCGCAGCTTCTTCAGGAATTCGAGGGCGCCGCTTTTGGTGCCGTCCATGTCGAAGCGGTTGAGGCGGGTGGTCTTGACGATCTCGCTGGCCGAGAGGCAGCCGATCATCGCGTCGCAATGCGGGCGGCGGGCGAGCAGTGCCGGATGGATGGCGCGGACGTGCTCGTCCATGAACAGCATGGTGGAGACCACGATGTCGGCGCGGGCGATGTCGGCCTTGCAGGCGGCCAAAGCCGCCGGGTCGGTGTCCCATTCCGCCGCCGCGTGGAAGCAGAGCGTGAGCCCCGGCATCTCGTCGCGCAGCCTGTGGCGGGCGCGCTCCAGGGCGCTGGCCATGTGGTTGTCCATCGTCACGACGACGAGGCTGAGGGCGGGACGCTCAGCGTCCGAAATGCGCTTTGGCATCGTACAGCGTCTCGACGGTGATGAGGGGGAGCGCCCGCTCCCGGGCGAAGCGTTCGGTGTTGGCGCGGGCTTTGCCCCGCACGAAGAACGGGATTTTTTTCAGTTCTTTCTCGGCATCGGGAGCCCACGTGCTGTGTGCGGAACCGGAGCTCCCTCCCCCCTCTGCGGGGGAGGGTGCCTGCGGAGCAGGCGGGAGAGGGGGCGACCTCTCCGGAACTGGCGCTCCCCTCTCCCGACCCTCGCTGACGCGAGGGCCACCCTCCCCCGCAGAGGGGGGAGGTAGCGGCTGGTGACCGGGGCCGAGATGGGAGGGCGCGGCGTCGGCGTGGAACTCGGAATCCTCGCGGAACATGCCGAGCAGATGCTCTTCGAGCCCCATCATCAGGGGATGGACCCAGGTGTCGAACAGGACGTTGGCGCCCTCGAACCCCATCTGCGGCGAGTGCCGGGCGGGGAAATCCTGGACGTGGATCGGGGCCGAGATCACCGCGCAGGGCAGGCCCAGACGCTTGGCGATGTGGCGCTCCATCTGCGTGCCCAGCACCAGTTCGGCGGCGCTGGCCTGGATCGCCGCCTCCACCTCGAGGTAATCGTCGGTGATCGTCGCCTCGATGCCGTGGAGCGCCGCCTCGGCCCGGATCTCGCGGGCGAATTCGCGGGCATAGCTGCCGAGACCCACCACCTTGAAGCCGAGCTCGGTGGCGGCGATCCGGGCGGCGGCGAGGGCATGGGTGGCATCGCCGAAAACGAAGACGCGTTTCCCCGTGAGATAGGTCGAATCGACCGAGCGCGAGTACCAGGGTAGCCGCGAGGGCGCGCCGGACAGGACCGGGGCCGGATCGACACCGGCGACCGCCGCCACCTCCTCCACGAAGCGGATCGTGGCGGCAACGCCGATGGGAACAGTCTCGACCATCGGCTGGCCGAAGGTCTTTTGGAGGTGCTGCCCGGCGGCGCGCGCGATCTCGGGATAGAGCACCACGTTGAAATCGGCCTCGCCGAGGCGGCCGAGATCGGCGGGGCTCGCGCCGAGCGGCGCCACCACGTTCACGTCGACGCCGAGGGCGTCGAGAAGCGTCCGGATCTCCACGAGGTCGTCGCGGTGGCGGAAGCCCAGGGCCGTGGGGCCGAGGATGTTGCAGGACGGGCGCCGTCCGGCCTTCCCGACCGTCTCCGCCTTCGGGCCGCACAGGGTCCGCACCAGCCGATAGAAGGTCTCCGAGGCGCCCCAGTTCTCCTTCTTCTGGTAGGCGGGCAGGTCCAGCGGGATCACCGGGATCGGCAGGGCCAGGGCCTTGGCGAGACCGCCCGGATCGTCCTGGATCAGCTCCGCCGTGCAGGAGGCGCCGACGATCATCGCCTCGGGGCGGAAGCGCTCGTAGGCGGCAGCCACCGCGTCCTTGAAGATCGCGGCGGTGTCCGAGCCGAGGTCGCGCGCCTGGAAGGTGGTGTAGGTCACCGGCGGGCGGGCATCGCGCCGCTCGATCATGGTGAACAGCAAATCGGCATAGGTGTCGCCCTGGGGGGCGTGCAGCACGTAGTGCAGGCCGCGCATGGCGGTGGCGACGCGCATGGCGCCGATATGGGGCGGTCCCTCGTAGGTCCAGACGGTGAGCTGCATCGGGCTACACCTCCAGCCGGGTACGGCGGACGAGGGGGCGCGCGAACAGCTCGGCGAGGTCGCCGGCCTGGTCGTAGCCCTGGATCGGGGTGAACAGCAGCTCGATCGACCATTTGGTCGCGAGCCCTTCCGCCTCCAGCGGATTGGCGAGGCCGAGCCCGCAGACGGTGAGGTCGGGGCGGGCCTGCCGGCAGCGGTCCATCTGGTCGTCGAGGCTCTGCCCTTCCACGATCCGGGTGCCGCGCGGCAGCAGGGCCATCTCGCGGTCGAGATGCCCGCGATGGAGGTAGGGGGTGCCGACTTCCACCAGTTCGGCGCCCATCTCCCGCGAGAGGAAGCGCGCCAGGGGGATTTCCAGCTGCGAATCGGGAAAGAAGAAGATCCGGCGCTGCGCCAGCATCGCCCGGTAGGGGGCGAGCGCCTGCTCGGCCCGGCGCAGCCCCGGCGCGGTGGCGGCCTCGAACCGTCCGGCCGACACGCCGAAGGCTTCCGCCGCCGCCTTGAGCCAGCCCGTGGTGCCTTCGGCTCCCAGTGGGAACGGAGCGGCGAGCCGTGTGGCGCCCCGCTCTTCCAGCGCCCGCGCCGTGTCGGCGAGGAAGGGCTGGGCCAGGAGATAGCGGGTGTTTTCCCCGACAGGCGGCATCGCCCCGGCCCGGCGCGCGGGCAGGAACCTCACGGGGCCGATTCCCATCTCCGAGAAGATCCGGGCGAACTGGTCCTCGACCACGTCGGCGAGCGCGCCGACCACGAGGAGCGAGGTCTCGGCATTGGCCGCCTCGGCCGGCATCTCGGGCACGAGGGAGGCGAGGCAGGCATCCTCCCCTTGCGTAAAGGTGGTCTCGATGCCGCTCCCGGAATAGCTCAGCACCCGCACGTCGGGCGCGAGGCTGCGCGACAGCCTCTGGGCGGCGCGCGACAGGTCGAGCTTGATCACTTCCGAGGGGCACGACCCCACCAGGAACAGGAGCTTGATCTCGGGCCGGCGCGCCACGAGGCGGCCCACCACCGCGTCGAGTTCGTCGTTCATGTCGGCGAGGCCGGCGAGGTCGCGCTCGTCCATGATGGCGGTGGCGAAGCGCGGCTCGGCGAAGATCATCACCCCGGCGGCCGACTGGATGAGATGCGCGCAGGTGCGCGACCCCACCACGAGGAAGAAGGCGTCCTGGATCTTGCGGTGAAGCCAGACGATGCCGGTGAGCCCGCAGAACACCGCCCGCTGGCCGCGTTCCTGCCGGATCTCCAGGCCGTGCTCGTTCTCGAACGCCGTGACGGGAGCGTGGGCATTCATCGCGCGCCCTCCGTGAAGAGGACGGCGTGGGGCGACGCCTGCAGGCGGGCGGCCCGCAGCTTCAGCAGGAATTGCGCGGCGTTGACGGCGTAGGAGGCGTAGGCGGCCAGCGCCAGGAGCATCAGCCCCGTCGTGTCGAGGGCGCCCGTGGCCAGCGCCACGAGATAGGCGGTGTGGAGGGCCAGCACGAGCATGCTGACCATGTCCTCCCAATAGAAGGCGGGGGCGAACAGGTAGCGCCCGAAGACGTCCTTCTCCCAGATCGAGCCGGTGACCATGATCGCGTAGAGGACGAGGGTCTTGACCACGATGGAGGCGTTGGCGGCCGACGCGCCCTCCCCCGTCGCCAACGTGCGCAGGACGAGGCCGAGGCTGACGAGGAAGACCAGGAACTGGAGCGGCGCGAGGATGCCCTGAACCAGAGTCCAGGCGGAGGCGTCGCGCCGGGCGCGCTCGGCCGGCGAATAGAGAGGTCGTCTCGGCTGGCCTCCTCTTGCAGGCATCGGCTCCACCCCGTCTTGACCCGGCCCCGCATGGTCGGAGGCCCGTTGAGAGGGAGGTTAGGAACCCGCCGGAAGAGTGTCAAGCTAGCTTTACGTCGTTTTCATTTTACAGATTTGATGCAGAATAATGTGAGGGGCGGGATTGCCAAATCGTTGGTAACCGGTATCGTCATCGTCAAGGCCCGCTTGTAACCATTTTCATGTTGCTCGCAGCGTCAAAGGCATTCGCAAGTCGATGATGCGAAGTTCGACACTCAAGATCGAGCTGGATCAAGAAGCCGTCAGCAACATTGGGAGGTTCCAATGGATGACGTCAGTTCGCTTCGGGCGGCCTCGATGTTTGAGAGGTCGTCCAGCGAAGTCCATCCGCAACGTAATAATGCATTATATCCCGATCGACCGTTTCAGGATCGGAGCCCGGCTTGGGATCGTGACCTCGCCAGCGTGGTCGAAGCCGAGATCATCCCGCGGTTGATGCTGGCCCACCGGGCCGACCCCCGCTCCGAGCGTCCCGGCATCCTGCCGACGCCGGACCAGATCGCCGAATTCGCCGCCCTGGTGCTCGCGCCCGATTGCGACGATGTGGAGAGCCGGATCGTCGTCCTCATCGAGGACGGCCTCTCCCTGGACAGCCTGCTCCTCGACCTCCTCGCCCCCACGGCACGCCATCTCGGCCACCTGTGGGAGGAGGATCTCTGCGATTTCGCGGAGCTCACCATCGCCATGGGGCGCCTCCAGCGCATCATGCACGACCTCACAGCCCGGTTCCGCTCGGAGCCGGCGCCGGATCCGCACGGGCGCAGCATCTTCCTGATGGCCTGCCCGGGCGAGACGCACAGCTTCGGCCTCTCCCTCATCGAGCGGTTCTTCCGCGATGCCGGATGGGACGTCACGAGCGCGGCGCACGAGCTCCACCCCGACCCGATCCGGACCGCCCGCACGGGCTGGTTCGACGTGATCGGGGTGTCGCTCGGCTCCGAAACCCTCCTTCCGGCCCTCGCGAACATGGTGGCGGAGCTTCGGCGCGCCTCGCGCAATCCGTCGGTTCGTGTCATGGTCGGTGGGCCGATCTTCACCGAAAACCCCGACCATTCGGTTCTCGTCGGCGCTGACGCGACGGCGAGCGATGCCCGTCTCGCCATTTCCATTGCCGAGAGCTTGCTTGATCCGCGGGCCAGACCCTGCTGAAAGACCGGCTCGACGTCGTCACATCGTGGTGATCCTTGACCAGTCTGGCACTCCCTGCAGCGGCGGAAACGTTCGCAGCGCTTCGCAAAACCCTCGGTCCCCTCGATGCGGAGGCGGCCGGGCTCCTCGTCGCCGCGGCGACGGACCTCGCGTTGATCGTCGACGCGGACGGGGTCATCCGCGATGCGGCCTTCGGCAATGCCGATTTCACCGACGAGGGTTGCGAGACCTGGCTCGGCCAGCTCTGGGTGGACACCGTCACCGTCGAGAGCCGGCCCAAGATCGCCGCCCTCCTGCGTGACGCGGCCCCCGGCGCGGTCACGCGCTGGCGCCAGGTGAACCATCCCTCCGCCACGGGCATCGACCTGCCGGTGCGCTACTCGGCCATGCGCCTGGAGACCGGCGGCCCGGTGATCGTCATCGGCCGCAACCTGCGTGCGATGGCGGCGCTGCAGCGCAAGCTCGCCGAGACCCAGCAGGCGCTGGAGCGCGACTACCTGCGCCTGCGCGGCGCCGAGACCCGTTACCGCCTGCTGTTCCAGCTCGCCGGCGAGCCGGTCCTGGTGGTGGATGCCGCCACGCGCCGGGTCACCGAGGTGAACCCGGCCGCCGCCCGCCTCATCGGCCGCGTGGAGAAGCGCATCATCGGTCAGGACGTGGTGGACCTGTTCGATGCGGGCAGTACCCGCGAGCTCGAATCGCTCTTCGCCGGCCTGCGCGTGACCGGACAGGCGGGCGACCTCGTCGCCCGTCTCGGCAACGGTCGCGGCGAGACCCGCGTCGCCGCCTCGCTGTTCCGGCAGGAAAACGCCACCAGCGCCCTCCTGCGGCTGTCGGCCGAGCCCACCGACGCGGCCCCCCCGAGCCGGACCGGGGCCTCGGCCCTCGACGTGATCCAGAGCCTGCCGGAGGGCTTCGTCGTCACCGATCCGCAGCGGCGCATCCTCGCGGCCAACGCCGCCTTCCTCGATCTGGTGCAGCTCGCCACCGAGGAACAGGTGCGCGGCGAACCCCTCGACCGCTGGCTCGGGCGCGAGGAGACCGAGGCCGCCGCCCTGTTCTCGACCCTCGGCCATCACGGCTCCGTGCGCCACTACGCGACGAGCCTGCGCGGCGAGTACGGGTCGGTGGAAGAGGTCGAGGTCGCCGCCGTCTCGGTCCCGGGCGGCGGCCAGCCCTGTCTCGGCTTCACCATCCGCTCGACCCCCCGCCGCACTGCCGCCGCCCCCGGCGGGCGGGAATTGCCGCGGTCCGTCGAGCAGATGACCGAGCTGGTCGGGCGGGTCTCCATGAAGAACCTGGTGCGCGAATCGACGGACCTGATCGAGCGCCTATGTATCGAGGCAGCCCTGCGCATCACCCGCGACAACCGCGCCTCGGCCGCCGAGATGCTGGGCCTCAGCCGCCAAGGGCTCTACGCCAAGCTGCGCCGCTACGGGATCGGTGACCTCGACGGGCCGGATCTCGCCGACGACGAATGAGCCTCGGCGACGGGCGGCCTGCGTCCGACTGTCGCCCTTATTTGTCGGTCCAAGTGTAAATCAAACTTGACACGTCGAGGCGTCGGAACCTAGCTTCCACGTCATGGCAACGTCGGTCTCCCCCGCTCCTTCCGCCATCCGCGGACTGCCCGCTCCCAGCGCCTTGCTGGAGCTGTTGAAGCCGATCACCTGGTTCGCGCCGATGTGGGCCTTTGCCTGCGGGGTGGTCTCTTCCGGGGTTCCGGCGAGCGGGCACTGGCCGGTCATCGTCGCCGGGATCGTGCTCGCCGGCCCCCTGGTCTGCGCCACCTCGCAGGCGGCCAACGACTGGTACGACCGCCATGTCGACGCGATCAACGAGCCGAACCGGCCGATCCCGTCCGGCCGGATGCCCGGCCGCTGGGGCCTCTACGTGGCACTGGCCTGGACCGCCCTCTCCCTCTCCGTCGCGGCCGCCCTGGGGGTCTGGATCCTCTATGCCGCCCTGTTCGGGCTGGTCCTCGCCTGGATCTACAGCGCGCCGCCCTTGAGGCTGAAGCAGAACGGGTGGTGGGGCAACGCCGCGGTGGGGCTCTGCTACGAGGGCCTGCCCTGGTTCACCGGTGCCGCCGTGATGGCCGGCGCCCTGCCCGACCACCGCATCCTCACCGTGGCCTTTCTCTATTCCGTGGGCGCTCACGGCATCATGACCCTCAACGATTTCAAGTCGGTGGAAGGGGATGCGCGCATGAATCTCCGCTCGCTGCCGGTCCAGCTCGGGACCGACCGGGCCGCCCGCCTCGCCTGCCTCGTCATGGCCCTGCCCCAGCTGGCGGTGATCGCCCTCCTCTACGCCTGGGACCGGTCCGGGCATGCGGTCTTCGTTGCCGGCCTGCTCGCCGCGCAACTCGTCCTGATGTCCCGCCTGTTGAAGGATCCCCGCGGACGGGCGGCCTGGTACAACGGCACCGGCACCACCCTCTACGTGCTCGGCATGCTGGTGGCGGCCTTCGCCCTGAGAGCCATCGCGCAGCAGGGAGCCGCGTGATGGCGCCGACCTTGGGCTGGCTCGCCATCGTCCGCCTCGGCCTCGTCCAGACCGCTTTGGGTGCCGTGGTCGTCCTCATGACTTCGACCCTCAACCGGGTCATGGTGGTGGAGCTCGCCTTGCCGGCGATGATTCCCGGCGCCCTCGTGACCCTCCATTACGCCGTCCAGGTCCTGCGCCCGCGCTGGGGCTACGGCTCGGATATGGGCGGGCGACGTACGCCCTGGATCGTCGGCGGCATGGCCGCGCTGTGCCTCGGCGGCTTCGGCGCGGCGACGGCGACCGCCCTCATGGAAACCCATCTTGCCGCCGGCATCGCTCTGGCGATCCTGTCCTTCCTCACCGTGGGCATGGGGGCGGGTGCCGCGGGCACCTCCCTCCTCGTGCTCCTGGCCGGCGGCGTCGAGGCGCGCCGCCGGGGGGCTGCGGCCACCATCGTCTGGGTGATGATGATCGCGGGCTTTGCCATCACCGCGCCGATCGCCGGACATTTCCTCGATCCGTTCTCCGGCGCCCGGCTGGTGGCCGTGTCGGGCACGGTCTCGCTCCTCGCTTTCCTCCTGGCCGTGCTCGCGGTCGGCGGCATCGAGCCGGAGCGCGCTCCGTCCAGCCACGCGGAGGGCGCCCCGAAGCGGCCGTTCCGCGAGGTGCTGGCACGGGTCTGGTCCGAGCCGGCCTCGCGCCGCTTCACCGTTTTCATCTTCGTGGCGATGCTGGCCTACAGCGCGCAGGAACTCATCCTCGAACCCTTCGCCGGCCTCGTCTTCGCGATGACGCCCGGCGTCACCACCAAGCTCTCGGGTCTGCAGCATGGCGGCGTGCTCGCCGGCATGCTCACGGTGGCCGGCCTCACCATGGGGATCGGCGGCCCGTATCTCGGCTCGCTGAAACTGTGGACCGCCACCGGCTGCGCCGGTTCGGCCCTGGCGCTGGCGGGGATCGCCGGCGGCGGCCTCATCGGCCCGGACTTTCCCCTGCGCGTCGCGGTCTTCGCCCTCGGCCTGTTCAACGGCATGTTCGCTGTGGCCGCCATCGGCTCGATGATGGGCCTGGCGGGTGCCGGCGGCGAGGCCGAGCGCGGCACCCGGATGGGGGTCTGGGGCGCGGCCCAGGGC
>NZ_VRVC01000154.1:0-10802 GCF_008040005.1 Methylobacterium sp. WL19 | reverse complement strand
GAGCGCGGCCTCCCGCGCCGTCGCCAGGGTGACGGCCTCGAACCGGACCGGATCGCCCGGCCGGCGTTGGGCGAGGCGGCGCAGATCGGCCGAGATCACCGTGGCGATCTTCGGGTAGCCGCCGGTGGTCTGCCGATCCGCCATCAGGACGATGGGCAGGCCGTTGCCCGGCACCTGGATCGAGCCCATGACGGTGGCGTCCGAGACGATGTTGTAGCCGCCCGCGCCATGGGCGATGGCGGGGCCGTCGAGTTGGTACCCCATCCGGTCGGCGCGGTGCGACACGGTGAAGGTCGAGCCCAGCAGGGTGTCGATCCCGCCTTGCGGGAAGCGGTCGGCCTGGGGGCCGAGCATGACGCGGATCGGCGCGTCGCGGTCGAGGGGAACGGCATCGGTGGTCCGGTCGCCCGGTGTGTTGCCCTCCGCAGCGGCGAAGGTCAGATGGTCGCCCGCTTGGAAGAGCCGGCCGTCGGCACCCCCGATCCCGGCGCGGAGATGGAGCGAAACGCTGCCGAGCACGGCGCCCGCCTCGAACCCGCCGGCCACGGCGAGGTAGGCGAACGCTCCCTCACGCGGCGGGTCCACGATGAGTTCGGCGCCTGGCGCCAGGGTCGCGGTGCGGTGGCCGGTGAGGGGGGCTCCGTCGATACGCAGGGTGCAGGGCGCGCCGGCACAGGCGAACCAACCCCGTCCCGCCTCCACGACGAAGCGACCGCCGCCGAGGCCGAGTTCGAGGACCGGCGCGTCGGGGGCATTGCCGACGAGGACATTCGCGGTCGCCATGGCGAGGCGATCCATGGCGCCGGAGCCGGAGAGGCCGTAGCGCTGGTAGCCCCGTCGTCCGCCGTCCTGCAGGCTGAGCGCGCCGTGGCATCGCCGGATGACGAGACGCCCGCTCACGGCGTTGTCTCGCAGTCGACGATGCGCTCCCCGGCCCCCGCGGCCCGGTCGAGTTCGTCCCATCTTTCCGGCTCGATGGGCAGGAAGCGGATCGCGTCGCCGGGCTCGAACAGGAAGACCGGATCGCGGCCCGGCATGAACGAGCGCACGGGGGTCCGGCCGAGGAGATGCCATCCGCTCGGGGCGGCGATGCTCGCCACCAGAGCCTGCACGCCGCCGATGGAGATGGTCCCGGCCGGCGTCACCGGCCTCGGGCTCTCCCGGCGCGAGAGAGCGAGGCTCGGGTCCAGGCCCGAGAGATAGGCATAGCCCGGCAGGAAGCCGTTCATGGCCACCCGATATTCGGGTGCCGCATGCCGGGACACGACCTCGTCGGCGCTCAACCCGTGACGGGCGGCGACATCGGCGAGGTCGATGCCGAACGCACCGCCATAGACCACGGGAAGGCGCCAGAGCCGGCGCGGCGTCGTCCCGGCGGGGACCGTACCGACAAGGGCGAGGAGCGCCGATTCGATTGTGCCGGGCTCGACCGCGCAGGGATCGAGGTGGACGGTGAGCGACCTGTAGGTGGGAACGGCCTCTATGAGCCCCGGTATGCCGGCATCCCGCACGGCGCGGTCGAGGGCCAGGACCAGCGCGTTGGCCTCGGGGTCGATGGTCTCACCGAACTCGACGGTGATCGCGGTATCGCCGCACCAGAGCAGGCGGGGCTGAGGGGCTGCCACGGGTCGCAAGGCCTCGCTCGTCGGATCGTCTCCCCAGTCCCAACACGAAGGGGCGGCGCTGTCGAGCGCCGCCCCCTCTTTCATCCTGTAACCCCTTGGGGAAACCAGGTCTCAGTGCGACCGCCCCGGCGATACGTCGGGCTTGCGGAACGGCTCGGAACCGCCCTGGGTCGCCGCGTTCAGGTTCTCGGGGTCGAGGGCGCTTTCCACGAACTCGCGGCCACGGTCGGCGAAGTCGCGGGCGTAGCGGATGCCCTGGTCCTTCACCTCGTCGGCCCACGGACCCACCGTTTCGTCCTCGCGGCGCGTCCGGGGAAGGAGGGCGCCGAGGAGCAGACCCGCCGCGAGGCCGACGACGCCCACGAGAAGCGGGTTCTCGGTGACGAACTGCTCCACATTGGTCTTGCCCCGGTCGAGGCGCTGGCTGCCGCGCTCGGCGAACTCGCCGATGCTGCGGCGGGTGGACCGGTGAGTGTCCGCCGCCCAGTCGCGTGCGTCGTCATAGGTCTCCGACGCACGGTCGATCAGCGACTCCGCCTTGTCCTTCACGGTGTCGCGCGCATCGAGTGCGGCCGCCTTGGCTCGGTCGGCATAGCCCTCAGCCTTGGCCTGGGCATCGTCGGCGAGGTCGCCGGCCTGGTGGCGAAGGTCGCCGGCCGTCGTCCGTGTTTCGCTGCGGGCACGGTCGGAGATGTCATGGAGCGAACGAGCGGTCTCATCGCCGTGCGGAAGGCTGGCGGCGCCATGGGGAAGGCCGGCCGCGAGGGCGATGTCGTCGGGAAGCGAGCTCTTGGGCTCGCCTGGGATGCTGCTGTGGCTCATGGAGGCGACTCCTGTCGGATGGGAGATGGAGCGGCGATGCCGCTGCCGGGTCGGTCAGGTTTCGATCGGCCTTCGCAGGCCTAAATCTGTGTTTCCTCCGCCAGTTCCTTCACGGGCTGGCGTGTCGGCTGGTCGGGGTCGTAGGCCTTGGCGGCGGCGCCCGGCGTCACCGGCAGCGCACCGTCGGGATCGATGAGGGAACGCTTGGTCAGCGTCTGCCGATCCTTTCCGGTGCGATGCAGCAGCCAGCCGATGCCGGCCGCGATGAGCAGGACGGGAACGGGGTTGCGGCGGATCGCATCGAGGGCGCCGTCATAGGCTCCGCTCAACGGTGTCCGGCGGACATTGCCCAGCATGTCGTCAACGATGCTGGGGACGGAGAGCCTGTCCTGGATGCGGTCGATGGTCTGGTCGAGGCGGGCACGGCTCGCCTCGATGTCCTTTTCGAGGTCGTTCAACGATTCACTCATCCCGATACCCTTTCCGACAATGCGCGCGCGTCCTGGCGCATCTGCCGTGTCGTGCGGGTCGGCGCCAGGGTGGAGAGGGACATGGCGTTCCGTCCGATCAGGGCGAAGACGATGGCGACCACCAGAAGCACGCCGCCGACGATGAGGGCGGACAGCGCTTCCGAATGCACTACCGTGGCGAGCCACTTCACCAGGGCGTCCACGAGGACGAACAGGGCGACGACTCCGAACACGCCGGCGCCGACCATCAGCGCGAGGCCGATGAACAGCGTCCGGACGTTGCTCGTCATCTCGGTGCGAAAGAGCGCCATTTCCTTGCGCGCGAGTTCGCTGGTCTCGCGCAGGGCATCGCCGACGAGGCTTTGAATGCTGGATTGCGGGCCGTTCGACATGACGTCCGGCCTAGCTGCGGAACGCGTCGCGGGCATCGCGGTGGGGCGCGATGCTCGACGACTTGATGAAGCGCGAGACGACGAAGCCGGTCACGAAGGTCGCGACGGCAACGGCGACGGGAGCGCGGCGGGCGAAGGCTTCCGCCTCGTCGTAGAACTCGGCGAAGCTGCGGTTCTCGATGGAGGTGCCGAGCTGCTCGAGCCCCTCGGCGGCGCTGTCGAAGAACGCCTTGATGTTCGGCTGCTCCTCGAAGGACTTGCTCGAATCCCGCAAGCCCTGGGCGATATCGTTCACCGACTGGGCGGCGTCGCCCTTGCGGCGATCGGCATAGTCGGTGGCCTGGGCTCGCGCGGCGGCGACGAAGCCCCGGCCGCGCTCGACGGCCACGTCGGCGATGCCCTCGACATCGCCCTTCAGCGCACGCCAATCACCGGTCGGAGCAGCAGCCTCGCCGGAGCCGATCCCGGGGGCGTTCGCCGCGGATGCCGGGCCAGTGGGTTGATTTGCGTTCACGCGCATACTCCTCGATCACTTGTGGGCTGTGTCACTTGTGGCTCTTCAACAACATGGAAACAGACGCGGTTCCGCAAGGAATGCTCATCGTCGAACGGTGGGCGAGGGACCGGCCGCGACATCCCCGCCGATGCGCGCCGGGCCGCCTTCCCATAAGACCGTTCGGCGTCGCAAAACCGACGACGGACCGGCATCGTCGGGCGGGGGACGGGTCGGGTGATCCACTGCGGAACCGACATTCGTCCTTGCCTGCCCTGGCCGTGGGCGATGCGGTCGGTTAGGTTGACTGACGGAATATGAACAGACGTGGCTGTATCGGACGGATCACGGTCGCGTTACGCGCGTTGAACATCGGAATGTCTTGTCCGGCGCGCCCCTGGTGCGCTGCACGCTGAGGACCGGAGCCCGCTGAGTGGCACGCCTTGTCATCGTATCGAACCGTGTGGCCATCCCCGAGGACAGCGGGAAATCCGTTGCCGCCGGAGGCCTGGCGGTCGCCGTCAAGGAGGCCTTCACCTCCTATGAGGGTCTGTGGTTCGGGTGGAGCGGCAAAGTCGTCGAGGACCCGTCCGAGGAGCCCGAGCTCATTGATCGTGGGCGTGTCCAGTACGCCGTCGTCGATCTCTCGCCCCAGGACCACCGGGAATATTACAGCGGGTTCGCCAACCGCGCCCTCTGGCCGATCATGCATTATCGGCTCGGCCTCGGTGCGTTCTCCCGCTCGGATTATGCCGGCTACCAGCGCGTTAACCGCATCTTCGCGCGGGCGCTCGCCAAGCTGATCGAGCCCGACGACATCATCTGGGTCCACGACTATCATTTGCTGCCGCTCGCCTCGGAGCTGCGCGGCCTCGGCATCGCCAACCCCATTGGCTATTTCCACCACATCCCCTGGCCGGCCGCGGACGTGTTCAACACGCTTCCCGCCAGCAACGATCTTCTGCGCGGCATCGCCGATTACGACCTGATCGGCCTGCAGACCGACCCGGACGTGCACAACCTCTCGCGCAACCTCATCGACGAGCTGCGGGCGATCCCCCTCGGCGGCGGCTCGCTGATGGTCGACGGGCGCCGCACCCGCATCCGCAGCTTCCCCATCGGCATCGATGTCGCCGGGTTCAAGGAGGCGGCGGAGAATGCCGGCGCCAACAAGACTGTGCGCGAGACCATGGCGGGCCTGCGCACCCGCAAGCTCCTCATCGGCGTCGACCGGCTCGATTATTCCAAGGGCGTGCCCGAGCGGATGGAGGCGGTGGACCGCTTCTTCGCCTCGAATCCCGACCAGCGCGGCAACGTCGTCTATCTGCAGATCACGCCGAAATCCCGCACCGAGGTGCCGGAATACGAAGAGCTCAGCCGCGAGGTGAACGAGACCGTCGGCGAGATCAACGGCGCCCTCGGTGAGCCCAACTGGACGCCGATCCAGTACGTGACGAAGGCCTATCCGCGCCCCGTCCTGGCGGGTCTCTATCGCGCCGCCCGCGTCGGCCTCGTGACGCCCATGCGCGACGGCATGAACCTGGTCGCCAAGGAATACATCGTCGCCCAGACGGCGGACGATCCGGGCGTCCTCGTCCTGTCGAAATTCGCCGGCGCGTCCCGGCAATTGCCCGAGGCCCTGCTGGTCAATCCCTACGACCGGTTCGAGGTGGCGGAAGCGATCCGCACGGCGCTCTACATGCCGCGCGGCGAGCGGATCGAGCGCTGGAAGCCCATGGTCGACCGCATGACCCGCGAAGACGTGGATTGGTGGGCGCGCAATTTCCTCACCGACCTCGAGAATTTCCGGACCATCGAACGCGAGCCACCCCGCGCGGCCGCTGCCGCCGAGTAGCGGTTTCCTCCCCGTCGGTACGACAGGGAGGGGCTGATTGTCTCTATCGGCAGCGTGACGGGATAGGCAGCGGGCGGGAGACCGGGGTATCGTTCTTGCCTAACCCCGTTCCGATTTCCGGCTCGCGTTCGGCGAGCCGATGTACCTGCGAAAGACATCTATGATCGGCATCGACGATGGCGTGCCCGGGCCTCTCGGGGCGCATTTCGACGGCCGGGGTGTCAATTTCGCGCTGTTCTCGGAGAACGCCACCGGCGTCGATCTGTGCCTGTTCGAGCCGGGCGAGCGCCATGAGAGCCGTGTCGTCCCGCTGCCCTGCCGCACCGACGATGTCTGGCACGGCTACCTGCGCGGCGTGTTCCCCGGCCAACTCTACGGCTACCGGGTCCATGGGCCGTGGGAGCCCGCCAACGGCCATCGCTTCAATCCGGCCAAGCTCGTCCTCGACCCCTATGCGCGCGAGATCCAGGGTCGCATACGCTGGCACGATTCCCTCTACGGGCACCGTCGCGGCCTCCAGCGGGAGGACCAGATCGACCGGCGCGACAGCGCGACCTTCATGCCGCGCGGGGTGGTGACGGCGCCCGACCTGCCGGATCTCGCGCTCAATCCCATCCGCCGGCCCATGGGCCAGACGGTGATCTACGAGGCCCACGTGAAGGCGCTGACGCAGCGTCATCCGGCGATCCCCGAGGCGGAGCGCGGCACCTACGCCGCCCTGGCCCATCCGGCGATCGTCGAGCACCTGCTGAAGCTGGGCGTGACGGCGATCGAGCTCCTCCCGATCCAGGCTTTCGCCGACGACCGGTTCCTGGTGGAGAAGGGGCTCGTCAATTTCTGGGGCTACTCGCCGCTCGGCTATTTCGCGCCGGAGCCGCGCTATCTCGGGGCGGCCGGGACCGGCGGCCTCAAGGCGGCGATCCGCGAACTCGCCGCCGCCGGGATCGAGGTCATCCTCGACGTCGTCTACAACCATACCTGCGAGGCCGATCATACCGGACCGACCCTGTCGTTCCGGGGCATCGACAACGCCAGCTATTACAAGCTCAACCCGGAGAACCGGCGGCAGGAGATCGATTGCACCGGGTGCGGCAACACCCTCGACCTCGACCACCCGAGGGTGATGCAGCTCGTCCTCGATTCCCTGCGGCACTGGGTGACCGCCTACGGCGTCGCGGGGTTCCGTTTCGATCTCGCCACCAGCCTCGGACGCACGCCGCACGATTTCACCGCCAAAGCCGCCTTCTTCCAGGCCATCGCCCAGGATCCGATCCTCTCCCGCGCCAAGATGATCGCGGAGCCGTGGGATATCGGCATGGGCGGCTACCAGCTCGGCGCCTATCCGCGCGGCTGGGCCGAGTGGAACGACCAGTTCCGGGACAGCGTGCGCGGCTTCTGGCGCGGCGATCACGGTATCCTGCCGAAGCTCACGCAGGTCCTGTCCGGCTCGCGGGAGATCTTCGCCGGCTCCGGCCGCTCGCCGCTCGCCAGCATCAACTACGTGGCGAGCCATGACGGCTACACCCTGGCCGACGTCGTGGCCTACGAGGACAAGCACAATCACGCCAACGGTGAGGACAACCGCGACGGCCACGGCCACAACCTCTCGCGCAATTACGGTGTCGAGGGCCAGACGGAGGATCCGGCGATCCTGGCCGTGCGGGCGCGGCAGAAGCGCAATCTCCTGGCGACGACCTTCCTGGCCCAGGGCGTGCCGATGCTTCTGGCCGGGGACGAGCGGTCGCGCAGCCAGAACGGCAACAACAACGCCTATGCGCAGGACAACGCGGTCAACTGGCTCGATTGGGAGACCGATCCCGACCCCGGCCTCACGGCTTTCGTCGCCAACCTCACGGCCTTGCGCCGCGACCAGCCGGCCCTGCGCCGCCTGACCTTCCTCACCGGCGCCGTCATCGGGGACGGGCCGCTGCGCGACGTCCACTGGCTCTCGCCCTGCGGCGCGGAGATGGACGACGAGGCCTGGGGCGATGGTCACCGGCAGGCCTTCGGCATGCAGATCGGCAACGACCTTCCGAGCGCGGACCGCCTGCTGATCCTCATCAACGCCGCCGACGAGGCGATCGATTTCACGCTGGCCCCGGTCATCGGCGGGCCGTGGATGGTCGTCTTCGACACCACCCGGCCGACGGGCATGGTCCAGGCCGGACAGGCGCTGTTTCCCCCCAACGCGCGCCTGCGCCTCGATCCCCGTTCGCTCTACGTCCTGCGCGCGCGACAGGCGGCGTCCTACGAGATCTGACGGACGGGGCGGTCGGTTCGGGCGCCCGCGCCCCGATCAGCGCTCGTCCACGCCGCGCCAGGCCGGGCGGCGATCGGCCTCCGCCAGCGTGTCGCGCGACGCGCTCGCGACGGACCCCGCCACCTTCTGGACCAAAGCGTCGGCGCCCTGGCGCAGTGCTTTCTCGCGGACATCGCTCGGCAGGGCGTCCCAGGCAAGAGAGGCGGCGTTCTCCACGGACGGCGCCGTCGGGCGCGCCGCGAGCCCCGGATCGTCGCGATGGGCGGCCAGGTAGGAGAGGATGCCGATCGCCAGGCAGGCGCGAATGAGGAACGACATGGAAGTCCCGGGTTGGTTCGGTGCCGGCCGTGAGCGGCCCGTTGTGACCGAGCCTCGGCGCAGAACGTAAAGCGCCTCTCACGCACGCCCTGAAATCGAGAACCATGGTGAACGCGGCTTTGCCGCCATGCCCCTGCGAACCGGCATGTCGTGCCCGGCCCTGTGGATAGCGGGAGATGTGCCCCGAAAGGGGCCGTCCACCGAATAGGCGTGGTTACGGACCGGAAAGCATCCGCGAACAATCGGTCGGGTCTGCGCAACACTCGCTTAAGTCCGGTCTGCGAGGTTTGGCCTCAGTCGAGTTCAAGTCGAACCCGAGTCAAAGTCCAGCAAGGGGCGACGAAGCGGCCGTCGAGGCACTTCGCGCTGTGCGTGTGCGTATTGCGTATCTACAGCGGCCTGGCTTCCATGATCGATCTCCGGCTCGCCGGGCTCGTCCACGAGTCGGTGGTCGAAGACGATGCCGTGCGGTTCCGGCACGAGCGGTTCCTGGTATCGCGCCTCGCGACCGGGATCGTGATGATGGCCGCCCTGCCGCCTTACCTGCTCTGGCGGGGCGTCCCCACCGGCCTCGAAGTCCTCGCCATCGCCAGCCTGATGCTGCCGGTCTTCGCCGCCGTGTTCCTGTCGCGGACCGGAATCCTGTGGGTCGCCCATGCGATCTCGTCGGCCGGTCTCACCGGCCTCGTGGTCTGCCTCGCCCTGATGTCGGGCGGCGTGAACTCCGCCGCCGCGATCTGGCTGGTGGCGATCCCGCTGGAGGCGGTCGTGTCCGGTTCGCGCCGGGCGACGCTGGCCGCCGCCATCGTGGCGATGATCGGCGCTCTCGTCGTGGCGTTCCTGCCGCACGGCGCCATTTCGCTGCCTCTCCTCGACCTGTCCCGTTCCCTGGCGATGCCGGTCTTCGCCATCACGGCCATCGGTCACGTGGCCGCCCAGGCCATGGAGCATCTGCGCCACGAAGGCCGCTGGCTCGCCCGGATGCGCGACAACGAGATGCGCGACCGCATGCTGCTCTCGGCCATCGACGACCTCGTCACCTGGCACGACCGGAACGGTCGCGTCATCGAAGCCAGCGCCTCGTCGTCGCGCTTCGTCGGCGTCGAGTCCGTTCGCCTGCGCGGACACGGGCTCCTCGACCGGGTCCATGTGGGAGACCGTCCGGCCCTTCTGCAGACGATCAGCGACGTCGCTGCCGGCGGAAAGCCGGCCACCGTCCAGTTCCGCCTGCATCTCGACCCGGCGGCCCTGCGCGCCGAAGGTGAGCCGCGGGTGATCTTCGCCGAGATGCGGGCCCACCGCATCGCCGGCACCCAATCGGGGGTCGAGGGGTCGAGTGTCGTCGCCGTGACCCGCGACGTCAGCGAGCATCGTCGCCATGCGGAGGAGCTTGAGCACGCCCGCGCCGAGGCCGAGCGCGCCGACGACCTGAAGAGCCGCTTCCTCGCCACCGTCAGCCACGAGCTGCGCACGCCGCTCAACGCCATCATCGGCTTCTCGGAAGTCCTCGCCGGCCAGAGCTCCATGACCCTCGGCCCCGAGCGCAGCCGCGAATATGCCGAGATCATCGGCAGCTCCGGGCGCCATCTCCTCGACGTGGTCAACGCGCTCCTCGACATGTCGCGGATCCAGAGCGGCAATTTCGATTACGTTCCCGAGACGATGAATGTCGGATCCCTGGTGCGGACCTGCTGCGACCTGATGCAGCTGCGGGCCGATCAGGGCGGGATCACCCTGGTGCGCGGCACCGACGCTGCGGGCATCGAGATCATGGCGGATGCACGCGCCTGCCGGCAGGTGCTCATCAACCTCCTGTCCAACGCGGTGAAATTCACCGCGCCGGGCGGGCGGGTCGAGGTCTCCGTGCGGCGAAGCGCGTCGCATCTCGACATCGTGGTGGCGGATACGGGGATCGGCATCGGCGCCGACGACCTGCCCCGCATCGGCGCCCCGTTCTTCCAGGCGGGCGGCGGATACGACCGGACCCATGAGGGAACCGGGCTCGGTCTCTCGGTGGTGCAGGGGCTCGTCGGCCTCCATGGCGGCAGCATCTCCATCGAGAGCGCCGAGCGCCAGGGCACCAGCGTGACCGTGACGCTGCCCATCGATTGCCGGCGCGGCTCCAGCACCGCTCCCCCGGCCCCGATCCGCACGGGGATTCGTCGCTCGGCGCCCCTGCCGGTCGCGGAGGGGATTGTGGTCCCGGTGCGCCGCCCGATCGGTCTGTTCGACCCCGCGCCCGAAGCGGTGAGCGAGCGCTACATTCCCATGCAGCGCGCCGGATGAGTCCCTTGTCCGATCACCGCAACCCGACGCGCACCTCGTCCCGGAGCCGGCATCCGGGACGAGGTGCGCAGCTTACCGTCGGATCCTGCGTCCCGGCGATGCCACCGACCCGTTTTCGGCTCGACCTGTCGGGCCGTTTTCTGCGTTTGAGAGGATAGACCATGCGCGAACCGCTGCCGAAGCGCGACCAGCGCGAGATCGTCGTTCCCACCAGGGCCGCGCAGACCGCCGCTCCGCGCCGGAAACCCGCCTCCACCCCCGCCCGCCGGCCGGCCTTCGGC